>JBFHWR010000005.1:0-30313 GCA_041599395.1 Gemmatimonadales bacterium
GACCCCATGCGTCGCCCAGCGCGTGTGCGCAATGCCGCTGCACCCGACAATTCCCTTCTCGTCTAACGACTGCGAGAGTGACTCGACACGACCGGCGAGCTTCCGAACTTCGAGACCGTGTCCGTTTTGAATCGCGACGCCCGCGGAGTCGTAGCCACGATACTCCAGGCGTCTCAACGCCTCAACCAGAATCGGTGCCGCGTCGCGCTTCCCGACGTAGCCTACGATGCCGCACATGTCAGGCGTCGTCCCGCGGCTGCCCGGTCAGGAGCGGCCGATCGTCGGCACCCAAGCCGAACTTGGAAAGCTGCGTCAGCTTGGCCAGCATGACTTCTGAGGGATCTTCGGTGGGTAGCAGCGCACCGCAGCGCGCGCAGAGTAGCCGACGAAGCTCTCCGAGACGCGGCATGTTCTCTCGCGGATTCCCCGCGAGCGCCAGCTTGGCCAGAGTCGATTCACACGTCACGCAAAGCACGTTGGCGCCCCCTTCACTCGTTCGTCCCACAGCACAGGTGATGTAGACTGCCCTCTCCTCAACAAGTTTGAGGCCCGTCGCCAACGCGGGCCTCCTCCGCACCGTATCTATCTGTCACATAGCGACTTACAATCGTTTACCCGGGCTCGATCCCGGCCAGGTACATCGCCTCACGTTGCACCGGTGCGGCAAAACGCCTCTGGCCTGTAGCCTGGGTGCATCGCTCGCAATTCCCGTCGCGGCTCGCGCGCAAAACCCCGGGATTGTGAGCGATTTTGAGGGCCGCGCATCCCGCGCATGGTCCGTTGCACGGTCACGGCAGAATCGTCCTTCGTGTCGTCGTTGCGCCGCGATTTGAGCTGGACCGGCCCGTGCCTGTACGGCGAAAGTCAATATAAATCAACGAGTTACTGAGTGCGCCAACCGGGCACAGACCCTGCGAGAACAAGAGCGTCGGTCGTTTGGCTGTTTCCGCCCGACGGCCCAATCGCTAATATTGCCAGTTGCTCTGCCCTCTCCAGGAGCCTGATGCAAGACCGACGAGCCTCAAACCGTCCGCCAGTCGTCTTGATCGTCGATGACCAGGAATGGTCCACGCGGTCACTCGAGAGCGTTTTGGCGCCGGGCGGCTACGCGGTCATGCGCGCGTACACGGCAAAGCAGGGGCTCGAACGGGCCCAAGCACATGTGCCCGACGCAGTGTTCGTGAGCGCCAAGCTCCCGGATGGTGACGGCATGACCTTCTGTCGGGCGCTCAGGGACAACCCGCAGTTTGGCGCCACGATTCCCATCGTGATCACCAGCCCCGAACGACCGACGCGGGAGGCCCGACTGTCAGCCCTCCAGGCGGGCGCATGGGATATCGTGGCGTACCCGATCGACGCGCAGGAACTCAAGCTGCGCACCGAGGCCTACATCCGTGCCAAGTTCGAGGCAGAGAGCGCTCGGGACCAGTGCTTGGTTGATCGTGTCACCGGGCTCTATAACCTCCGCGGCCTCGAGCGACGAGACCGCGAGTTGCGCTCCCAGGCCTATCGCGACAACCGGGCGCTGGCGTGCGTGGTTCTCTCGCTCACGCCCGAGCCGGGACACGAGATGTCCAGCGAGGAAGCGAGCCATGAAGCGGTTGTTCGGTTGGGGAAGGCGCTGACCGAGGCCGGGAGGGTATCCGACGCGATCGGCAGGCTCGGACCAACCGAGTTTGCCATCCTCGCGCCGGGAACCGATGGCAAGGGAGCCGAGCAGCTCGCGCAGCGTCTGGCCGAATCCGTCGACCGCCTGGAATCACAAGCGGGACCGGACAAGGTGGTGTTTCGATTCCGTGCCGGGTACGACGCGGTCGCAAACGTCCGTGAGAAGCCGGTGGAAGCCCGCGACCTGATGTTGCACGCCACGATGGCGCTCCGCAGCACCAAAGCCAACGGCGATCGTATTCGAGCGTTCTGAGAGTGGGTCGGCGCGCTCGCGCCCCCCCGCGACCTCCGCACAGCCGCTTTCCCCCCGAACCACCTGGTCGCTAACCGACTCGCCCCAGTACCTGGCGGTCGTCGCTGCTCCCCTCATCCTCTTCGTCCTCGGCCTCGTATCCCGGGAGATAGTTGGAGTAGTACCGGTAGTAGCTGTACGCGGTTTCCTCGCGGACGTCGTTCAACACCGCGCCCAGCACACGAATCGGGAGCCGCTCGACCGCCTCCAGCTTGGCTTCCGCAAGGTCCCGATTCGTGGCGCCAAGACGCAGCACGATCGCCAAATTGCCGGTGAGCGTCGAGAGCGCAAAGCCGTCGATGCCGGCGCTCAGGGGTGGACTGTCCACGATGATCACGCCGTACCGGTTCCGCATGCCTGCCATGAACCGGGCCATCGTCGGCGAGCTCAGCAGTTCGGGCGCTTCCGACGTCCGCGTCCCGCATCCGACGAAGTGCAGTGCCGAGTATTGGGTTTTCTGTACGACTTCTTCTGCGGTCGCTTGCCCGGCCAGGAAGTCCGTCAATCCGGGCTTCCGCTTCCCGTTCACGGCCCGATGCAGCCGGCCGCGGCGCGAATCCCCGTCGATCAGCAGCGTGCGATGCCCGGCTTCGGCAAACGCGAGGGCGAGATTGGAGGCAATAAACGTCTTCCCATCCCCGGCGGCCGGGCTCGAGACGGTCACGGCAAACGGCCCGCCCGCCCCGCGGGAATGCACGAGGTTGAGACGCACACCGCGAAGCGCTTCGATCACCGCGGCGGCCCCTTCCGAGCCGGCGCCGTTGTCGGCGCCTTTGAGACGCGGAACCACGCCGAGCAACGGCAGCCCGAGTTCACTCGTGATCTGTTCGGGGTAGCGAACCCGACTGTCCACCCGGTCGATGACGATGACGCCGAAGATGCCCACAGCGAGACCGCTCAAGAGGCCAATGAGAATGTACGTCTGACCGCGATAGCGTACCGGCCGCTGCGGAACGACGGCAGGATCGAGAATTCTGAGATCCGGGATGCTGCTGGCTTCCGCCAACCGCGCGGCTTCGTAGCGCTGCTTGAGCTGGGTGTTGAAATCTGCAGCCACGTCTCTATCGCGCATCAGCCGAGCCTCGCGAATTGCCCGGGGCGGAATCTGTTCCAGCTCCCGAGAGGCGGAAGCGATCATCGAATCGAGTTCGCCCCTGCGGACATCGAGATCGGTGACGAGCGCTTGTAACAAATTGGGAATCGTGGTGTTCTCGAGATCGCTCACCTCGTTCGCGAGGCGCGACACCATGGGGTGCTCCTCGGTATAGCGATACCGGAGCGCGCGCAGCTCCGCCTGACGTTCCATCAATTCGCCGAGCGCCGCCCGGACGGCCGTCGAGCGCTGGATCTCCCCTATCACCTCCAACGCGTCGGTGGAGAGAGTCCCGCTGCGGCTGGCCTCCATCGCGCGCACAATCGCGTCGCGATCGCGGCTCAGTTGATCGCGCGTGACTCTCATCTGGAAGAAGTTGTCCATCACCGGGTCTTGTGTGAACATCAACCCGGGCGCCACCGGCGTCGAACGTTCCGTGGGAAGCGTGATGGTCCTGACACGGAACGATTCCAGCGCCAGCTCGGCTTGCCGCAGATTCTGCTCGCTCTGGTCGAGCTGTTCTCTGAGAATGCTGGCAAGCTCGGTGAGCTTTTCGCGCTTGAGTTGCGCCGCGACCTCCTCGTACCGCTCCACCAGCGCATTGACGGTTCCTGCGACGAGCGCCGGATTACTGCCTTCGAGTTCAACCCGCACGAAGTTCCCGTCCAGCGCGGGCGTGATCATCATGACCTGGGCGAGGCCCCTGGCCGCGTCACGTGGCGTGACCACGGTGAAATCGCTCACCTGCCCCGGTACGAGATCCGTGGGCGAGGGCGCCCACAAGAACCCCACCTTCCGACCGAGCGAATCTCCAGGCGCGGCACGCTCGATCAGCGTGCCAATTGCGGTGGCAAGGGTGACCGAGCTGCCCGCGTCGTCTACGGTCAGACGATATGATCCCGGCGCAAACGAGTCACCCAACTCGAAATCACTGAAGAGAGCGGAGTCCGCAGGGGTGGCAAGCTGCAAATACAGTTTCACTTTCTCCACGGCGTAATCGAGCACCACGTACGATTTGAGCAGCTCGACCCATCCATAGCTGTCCAGCAGCTGACCTTGCCGAATCGGGCCACGGTCGGCTCCACGTTCATCCCGCGCCTCGATCCACACCGTCGCCTGCGCCGCATAGATCGCCTTGGAAAACCGCGACGCCACGAATCCCGCGCCCGTGCCGAGCAGGGTGATCAAGAGCACCCACCACTTGTAGCGGATGAGAGCCGAGAGATAGCGGCGCCAGTCCATCCCCGCGTCTCCGTCGGGCTCCATTTGACCAGCCAGACCCAGTGCATGGGATCCCGGTTCAGTCAGGGCGTGCCCACCGCCCGGCTCTCCGGGCAGGTCGGGATGTTGGGGTCCGACGGTTAACTCTTTAGACATTCGAGACTGACTCGCTCCTTTCAGGTCCGGCCGGCAAGCGACGCAGAGTTCCCGCAAGTTGCAGAAGATTCGCGATAATCCACGGTGCCGTCAGCGGACCGGCCCACAAACAAAACCATTGTAGGCCGGTTCCCTGCAATAGTGATACCCTGCCGATCGTCCCTTCACGAAATGCTGACGGGACTTACCGTTGGGGCGTGAACCGGTGGCCAGCCCCGTCCGAATCCCAGGCCAACGCCACCTATGTTGCTGCAGTGCCGCAACATACAACCAGGTCCCTTGCAAATGTGTTGCATTTGCGCTACAACCACTACCGCGTGTGGCCGCTACACTCCGCAACTCGCGGGCAACGTGATAGTTAGCACCATTTTCGTGGCTGGCCCAGCGTGTGCAAGGTACCTGCCATGAATCGCGGGTCTGGACCACCAATCTCAGGTGGCCGGCTAACCACCTCGTCGGAGTGAAGCAAATGGCGGTTTCGGATCAAGTGAGCGAGCGCAGTCCGTCAAGCACGGAGCCGATACCAGAACCATCGGAACTCGGCCCTGAAATCAAGAGCACCCTCCGCATACTCGTCATCGACGATGAGCGGACGCTTCGGGAGAGTTGCCGCACGTTCCTCTCCAGCGAGGGGTACGAGGTCGAGGTCTGTGGCAAGGGCAACGAAGCGCTCGAGCTGGTCACGCGCCGGACGTATGATATCGTCCTCATTGACCAATACATGTCGGACGTGCCCGGGGGCCAGCTGCTCGAGGCATGCCTCACGAAGAATCCGGATACCATCGCCATCGTCATGACGGGAAACCCGTCGGTCGAGGCGAGCCTCCAGGTGCTGCGCGCCGGCGCATGGGATTATCTCACCAAGCCGTTCTCCGCCACCCAGCTCCAAATATTGATTGGCCGCGCCGCTCACTCGGTGGTCATTGCGCGAGAAACCAAGAAACTCAACGCAGCGGCCGCGCGGGAATACGGTCATAGTGACAAGGTCACCGTCCTCGGCGTGGCCCCGGCGTTTCGTCAGGCGATTGAACTCGCCCGCCGTGTCGCTCGCACGGATGCGTCAGTCTTCATCACCGGAGAAAGTGGCACGGGCAAAGAGCTCGTCGCGCAATTCATCCACCACAATAGCCGCCGCAGCAGCAGGACCATGGTTTCGATCAACTGCGCGGCGCTTCCGGAATCTCTGCTCGAGTCCGAGATGTTTGGGCACCGCAAGGGCGCCTTTACCGGGGCGACGCGAGACAAGCCCGGGCTGCTCGAGACCGCAAACGGCGGGACCATGTTCTTGGACGAGCTTCCGGAGATGTCCACACCGATCCAGGCGAAGCTGCTGAGAGTGCTCCAGGATGGCGTCGTGCGGCGCGTGGGCAGCGAAACCGTGGACGCCGTGGTCAACGTGCGGTTCATTGCCGCCACCAATGCCGATCCCCAAGAAGCAACCGAGGCGGGTGTGCTTCGCCAGGACCTGTTTTACCGACTCCATGTGGTTCCGATTCACGTTCCACCCCTCCGCGACCGGCAAGAAGATATCCCGCTGTTAGCGAATCACTTTTTACGATCGTATTGGAGTCAACACCGCGAATCGGAGGAAAAGCGTCCGGTGCTCGCGGACGCCGCCGTGGAGGCGCTATGTCGCTATGGCTGGCCGGGCAACGTGCGTGAGCTGCAGAACCTCATGGAGCACGTCGTAGTGCTCGCCGAACCCGCATCCAAGATCCAGCCCGCGCAACTCCCCTTCATCGGTGGGACGCAGGAGCCGATGACCGAGACCATCGCGTCATACGGCGGGATCGTCGACGGAGAACCGTATCACGAGGCTCGGGAGCGCATTCTCGCTGAGTTCGAGCGGCGCTACCTCACCGCACTCGTGAACCGAGCGGCGGGCAACATGTCACGGGCGGCCCGGATGGCCGGCGTGGATCGAACCACGCTCTATCGGCTGATGGAGAAGCAGGGGCTGCAGCGTGAGACCATCATGGTAGAATCCGATTCCGGATAAGCCGACAACTTTCCCCCTGTCGGTGAACATGACTGCCGATCCCGAGCGTCAATCGGAAGACAAGTCCATCGTAACAAAACGGCTCGAAAGCGCATCCGGGCTGCTTCGCAACGCCGCACGCCGCGTGGAAGCCCAATGGCGTGACAGTCTGGGCGACGCCATCGATGCCCAGGAAGTGTCGGAGTATTTGGTGGCCATCGTCATGGCGCTTGCCGGGCAGGATCAGGGAGAACCGGTTGAACGCAAGCTGCAATCGATCCTCGGCAGACGGCTCTTGGAATTGTTTCGCGCAGAACTCGTTCACGAGTGGAAAGAGCGCGCCACATCGACACCAACGGCCGCGGACGAGGTCCTCGACTCGCTCTCGGACATTGAGGCGCTGCGGGAAGCCATCGACCCGGATTGGTCGCAACACTTCGCGAATCGGCTTTCCGGGCCGGATGGACTGGCCCTGGTGGTGGAGGTCGCTCACGACCTCAGTTCCCCCCTCACGTCGATCCTGTTCCTCGCCGAGACGCTTCAACGCGGGCAAAGCGGTGATGTGAACGACCTGCAGCATCGCCAATTGGGATTGATCTACAGCGCCGCACTGGGGTTGAGCGAGCTCTCGAGCAACGTCATCGAGCTGGCCAAGGGCGGCAGCCGTCTCGCAGAAGACGAACCGGCACCCTTCTCCGTGTCCGATGTGTTGTCATCGGTCTCCGATATGGTCCGCCCCATGGCCGAGGAAAAAGGACTGAGCATGCGGCTGCTGCCGCCTCGGGCCGACCATCGGATGGGACACGCGCTCGCGCTCAGTCGCGTGCTGCTCAACCTCACCACGAATGCGATCAAGTTCACCGAGCAGGGATTCGTCGAAATCACGACCAAGGAGACGAGTCCGACGGCCATCGAGTTCTCCGTGCGCGATACCGGCCATGGCATCAGTGATAAGGCCCTGGAAACGCTCTACACGCCATTTCGGCGGTCCTCCGTCGGAGACGGCTATGCTTTTTCCGGAACGGGCCTTGGTCTCGCGCTGTGCCGGCGGCTGGTGGAAGCGCTCGGCTCCGAACTCGAGGTGGAGACGCGCGGCGATTGGGGAACACGATTCTGGTTCGAACTCGAGCTGACCAGGGTCGAGACGCTTTAGCCGCGCCCACTCCGCCGGATATCGGCGGCCTATCCCAGCGTATCCATCACGTCCCCAATTATTTGCAGGCGGTGTCTCAGCGTCTCGACGACCTGACGCCGCACTGCTGCATCACCCCTACAACGCAACCCAGTTACGCGCCCGCGATAACCGTTTCGACAGGCCGGTCGAAGCCCGTTAACTGCTTGCCCGATTTGGGATTGGAGAACTTGGCTGCCCCGCGAGCCGAAAGATGTCACGCGATTTGCATTCACGCGCTCGCGATGAAGAGCCTACGACGACAGGAACCAGTTGCCGCCAACCAGGGACGTGTGTCCGTGGTCGTGACGGCCCATAACGCAGCAGAAAGCTTGCCCAAGTTACTGCACCAACTGGGACGGACTATGCGGTCCCGTGGTCAGGCGTATCACGTCATTGTCGTGGACGACGGTTCGAGCGATCAGACCGCTCGCGTCGCCGCCGGCCTCGCCCGCAATCTTCCGGTGAGCGTGATGACTCACGTGAAAAAGGAAGGGATGGGACGCGCGTTGCGCACGGGTCTGCTCGAGGCCGCGCGTCACGGCGGCGTGATCGTCACGCTGGACGCACAACAGGCCCACAACCCGCTCCTGATCCCCCGGATGCTGGACCGCTTGCATCAGGGATACGACATCGTGATCGCGTCCCGCTACGACGACGGCGGTCTCGAACTCGGCGGGGGCGTATCTCGACGACTCATTCGCAAAACGACGAACGCCGCGGTACGCGCGCTCACACCACTCCGGGACGTTCGCGATCACACCAGCGGATTCAGGGCATACCGCGGTGACTTGCTGCAGACGCTCGCCGGCAAGCACGGAAAAGAGTTCCTTGTCCACGAAACCGGGTTTGCATCCCGGCTCGAGCTGCTTCTGAAAGCGACGTCAACGGGTGCTCGGATCCTCGAGATCCCACAGGTCAGCGGCGAAGAGCTACGTCATGACCCGCCGCGACGGCCAATCCTGGCGACGCTGCGCCGCTACGCCGCGGTCGTCTGGCGCCACAGGGTCGCGGCCCATGATGACTCACAGCCCGAGCACGATGAGATCGTCTTCCCGGGCGCACGGTCCGTCCGCAACTCCGAGCGTTTACACCGCGCCTTGAGCGTGGCCGTCGCACTCATCGGTATCGCTGCAACGGCCCCGCTGATGGCCTTGATCGCCCTGGCGGTCAAACTGACGTCCCGCGGGCCAGTGTTGTACATGCAGACACGGGTCGGTATCGACCGGCGTACCGGTGCGACGTCGTCGTCGAGCAACCGGCGTCAGGCGGACAACGGTGGTCGTCCCTTCCGCATCTACAAATTCAGGACCATGGATCACGTCCCGGAGAATTCCAACCACCAGGTCTGGGCACGCCCCAATGACCCACGCGTCACCACCGTGGGACGCTTTCTCCGGCAAACCAGGATGGACGAGCTGCCCCAACTCTTCAACGTGCTGCGGGGGGACATGAACATTGTGGGCCCTCGCCCGGAACAACCGAAGATCTTCGCGGACCTACGTTCGAAGATTGGGCGGTATGAAGAGCGGCAGCGGGTTCCGCCCGGGATCACCGGACGCGCACAAGTGCTCTCATCGTACGACCAGACGCTCGACGATGTCCGGCGCAAGGTCGCGTTCGACCTCGAGTATGTGGAACGTCGCTCGGTGTGGGAAGATTTGAGGATCATGTTCCAAACCATCCCCGTCGTCGTGTTGCGACGAGGAGCCTGGTAGCGGATCGCTGCTCCGGCAGCATGGTGTCGCCGAACCTTCTCGGGTCGGTGCCAGATCCTGTAACAGGCGTCACAGTTCGAACGCGTACCGCGCCACATCTTCAGAATCGCTTTCGGCCGCGCCAACCCATCTCCGGGTCGCGTGCAGTTTGCGCAGTCCGGTGACGCAGCCGATCGCGGAATGCGCCAACCGATTACGTCAGGAGCCCGCAGCCGTATGATCGGCCTTGCCCGCTCAACCGATGCTCTCCCGCTGTTCGATCGCGAGCAGACGCGTTTCGACCGGTTGTGGGTGCTCAACACCGCCGTCACGTGTGCCGCGTTTCTGGTTCTCTTCTGGCAACCCATCGCCACCCTGACGCGAGACTGGTGGAGCGACCCCGAAGCCGGTCACGGCTTGCTGCTCGGTCCGCTCGCCGTGTACCTGGCGTGGCGGCGCGGCCGCGCGCCCACCGCCGCCCCGCAGCCGATCTTGGGATTGACCGTGCTGCTCGGCGCTGTGCTCTTGCGATATATGTCGGGACTCGCCGCCGAGCTATTCACGATGCGGCTGTCGTTGCTCGCCGCCGCGGTTGCCCTGGTGATCATCACGTTCGGCATCCGGCAGGTGATCCATTGGTGGTTACCCGTTTCGCTGCTGTTCCTGTCGATCCCCATCCCCACCGTCGTACTCAACACGATTGCGTTTCCGCTCCAGCTCAAGGCGTCGCAGATGGGGGCGGCGTTGATGACGTGGCGGGAAATCCCCCATCTGCTGGCGGGCAACGTCATTCATATCCCGGGACATTCCCTGTTCGTGACCGAAGCGTGCAGCGGCCTCCGGTCGTTGACTGCGCTGCTCGCGCTCGGGCTGCTGATCGGCGGGCTTTGGCTCAAATCACCGTGGGCGCGTCTTGCATTGATCGTCCTGTCGATTCCCGTGGCCATGCTGCTGAACGGCGTGAGGGTGTTCCTCACGGGATTCCTCGTGCACTTCGTCGACCCCCGTCTGGGTGAAGGCTTCATGCATTTCACCGAAGGATGGGCGTTGTTTGGCGTTTCCTTCGCGATCCTCGGGGCGTTCGCGTGGCTGCTGTCGAAAGTCGAAGAGCGTGTCCGTTTCGGTCCGCGCCCCAAGCAGGAGGCGGCGTGACGTTCGCCAGCCGATGGGCTCCCGCGCTGACACTCACGATCGGCGCCATCGCCACGGTGGGAGTCGACACGCAACGTTCAATGACGCTCGAAGCGCCACTGGATTCGGTTATTCCACTCGTGATCACCGACCATGTGGGCGATGACGTGCGCATCCCGGACGCGGAACTCGAGGCGGCAGGGGTTACAGCCTATTTGATGCGGACCTACACCCGCAGCGCTCCGGACAGCGCGTCGACGTGGTCCGTGTACGTGGGGTATTACGACCGTCAGTTGCAGGGGAAATCGATTCACTCACCCAAGAATTGCCTCCCGGGAGCCGGCTGGGAGGCGCTGGCATCGTCTGAGATATCGCTGATGACGACCGAGGGCGCGATGCCCGTCAACCGGTACCTGCTTCAAAAAGACGGTCACCGCGCGCTCGTGTTGTACTGGTATCAAGGGCGTGGCCGCGTCGTGGCGAACGAGTACCTCGTCAAGGCGAACCTGCTTCGCGACGCTGCGCTCCGAAAGCGCAGTGAGGAAGCCCTGGTGCGGATTGTGGTACCGGTCAGACGAAGCGAGCGGGAAGCGTTTGCCGTCGCAGAAGCGGCGGCGAAGACCGTGGCAACGAGCCTGATGCGCGCCCTTCCCAGTTAGTGCGGTTACCGAGACTCTACCTCTACGACGGTCGCGGCGGACCGCGACGGGCCGGACGTGTCCCGGCGGGTCGGTTCCCATATGGGATTCAGGTCGCCTCGCAAGGCCATGACCCACGCATGTAATCCCGCCACTGTTCCTGAAATCAGGTACGCGGGGACGCCCACGATCCACGGCAGCGCACGGTGCCGGGGCCAGAACCACCCACACAGGCCGAGCCCTCCACACAGCACACCCAGCGCCAGCACCCAGCGCGCCCAGTCTTCTCGCACCGCGACCACGGCAACCGCGAGCACCGCGGCGACCATGGCCAACGGAGCCAACCAACGCGCCAGCTTGTGACTGAACAGCATCCAGGCAAACCATCCGTACCGGAACGGATTCAGCAGGTGCCGTTTGTACATGAGGGTGTCCAACCCACGGGCCATGGTTCGCGTCTTACGGCGGTATTCCTGTCTCAGGGACGACGATCGTGGCACGCAACAGACGGCGGCCTTCACGGACACCGACCGGTACCCGTGCTCTCGGGCAATGAGCGGCGCCGCAAAGTCACGGCTCAACGCTTCGGGAACCAGTTCCATGTGTAAGGCCTTGCGAGTGGCGTAAAAGCATCCGGATGCTCCGACGATCCCGTCGGCTTTGGTTTCGAGCTCACGCACCCACATCTCGTATCCCACGTAGCCCGACTCCCCGAGGTTTGAGTCGGACAAGTTCGCAACCTCTCCGACTCGCGCGACACTGACGTCGCGCCCGGAGGCAACCCCCACGGTGGGATCTGACAGCGCCGCAACCAACGGCTTGATCGATGAGGGAAGGATGCGCACCGAGGCGTCGGTGTTGATCAGCACGTCACCACGGAGGTGCAGTCTCCCGGCGTTTTCGGCTGCCGTTTTGCCGCTCCGCTTTGGCAAGACGATGAGTTCCACCCCCCGGGGTGCGTACTCTCGAACGATCTCGTTCGTGCGATCGGACGAGGCATCCGAAATCACCAGGATCTGCCGCCTGTCTTCCGGGTAATCGACCGCAAGGATGCTCTCGATCGTGTCCCGAATCGTCGCTTCCTCGTTATACACGGGGATGGTGATGCTGACATGCGGCCATTCGTCGGTGTTCGTGGGGGGGAGTGGACGGGGACGGACCGCTGCCAGGGCCTTGACCAGCAGTGGATACGCGGCGTAGGCATAGCCGACCAGCAGGACCGGTGCTGCCATCAAGCCGAGCCACAACGCGTTCATGCGGTGCAGACCTCCCTGTAGACGGATTCGTATCGTCCCAACCACGGATCCAGCGCAAAGTGCGCCCGGAGCCGCTCGGCGGCGGCGTGCGCCCGACTGCATGCGCCGGCGTGGTCCGAGAAGACACTGCGTACGCCTTCGCCCAGCCGACGCGGATCGTCGGCCGGGACGAGCACTGCCTCACGCTCGGTCACAACATCGGTCACGCCACCCACCGCTGTTGTGACCAGCGGCACACCCGCCGCCATCGCTTCCAACAGCACGATCGGCGTCCCCTCCGTGCGTGAGCTCATGACGACCACGTCGAACGCTTTGAGCAGCGTCGCGGCCTCGGGTATCCCCCCGTGCCACGTGACCCGGTCCGCGAGGCCGAGACGCGCAGCCCGCTGCTCGAGAGAATCCCTGTCGGGACCGTCACCGATCACCGATGCCGCGACGGGCAGATCGACGAGCGTCGCCAACCCGTCGACCAAGACGTCTGCCGCTTTTTCCTGCGATAAGCGGCCGATCCACCCCACGCGGAAGCCCTGCTGCGCCACTCCGAGCTGCAGGCGTGCCTGCGAGCGATTGAGTGGTTCCGCCCCGCCGGCCCAGGCGTTGCGTATGAGATGGAGACGCTCCCGCTCCACCCCACTTGTCGCGAGCTGCTCGGCCAACGGACGGGATACCGCCACAACGGCATCGAACCGTCGCAGCAACCGAAGCTGCAGCCGCTCATAGAGGCGGATCTTCCAACTCCCGCCCGTGAATCCGTGCACGGTCGTGACCGTGGGGATCCCGGACCGACGGGCCGCCGGCGCATCGACCACGTCCGGTCGATACCCGTGCGTGTGGACGACATCGGGGACCAGCTCGCGTAACCGCGCTCGCAGCTCCGCTCGCTCGCGCCGAAAGGCGCGCGCGGGAACCGCCAGCACCGTTGTGGGAACACCCGAGCGTTTGAGCGAGGTCAAGAACGGATGATCGGCTTCATGGCGCTCCAAGACGCCAACGACGTGCACTGCGTGGCCCTGCGCCTGGTGGCCTGCGGCCAGTGACTGCACCACGCGCTCGAGTCCGCCGAAGGCCGTGGGAGCAGTGACGTGCACGACCGTCAAACGTCGCGCGTCCGAGCGTTGTTCGGGCAAGAACGTTGGTTGCGGCGCGGTCAAAGGTCGTCACTCGTTCGCTTCGGGAACCTGACGTGATCGTCCGTCACCCTGTCATCACTCGACCGACGGTCATGTGAGAGGGCCGGTGGAAACGTAGTCCGGCCTCCACGTCGGCTGAGGTGTTCTCGGTCACGTTCCACCCCCTCGTCCGGCTGTCATCAATTGGCATGGCCCTCGCTCCAGAACACCTGACTCGCGGTGCCTTTTTTGGGTCAGTGAACACGGCAGAAACCGGGCGGCCGTCGCAATCTACGCAAGCGGCGGGCCTCGCCGACAAGGCGGGGGCTGCAAGGCGATCCGGGAAACCAACGGGCCACAACACCAGCGGGTCCGCTGCAACTATTGAGGAGTGTTGCGATTGCACCACAATTGTGGGGTGGGAAACGCGGCACCATTTACGAGGTTGCGTCGTGGATACGACTGCGATTGGCGTTGGTGCCGCCATGTCGCGATCGGTTCGGCTCGAAGCACTTCCTCGCGCAAATCGGGTTGGGTCTCTCGGCCCGGTTCATGCAACAGCAGTCCGCTTGCCCAGTGCCGCGGACCCATCCGCCGCGCACCGGCGGCACCGAAATGACCACTTTCAAACGGAATCGGTGAGCGAGGCGTGCTAAGCCGCAGCAGCGTCCAGTTCATGCTCTACTTCATGCGCGCCTATCCGTTTCGGACGGCGCTCATGGTGGGGCTGTTGATTTTTGCGGGTCTCGCAGAGGGGTTCGGCCTCGTCACCATCCTGCCGGCCATCGAGTTCGCGACACAACCGGATCTGGAGGAGCCGCAATCCGCGATCGGCCGGGCAATGGCGGGTCTTCTCGCCGCCGTCGGGCTCGAAGCCACGCTGCCGCTGCTGCTCGCCATGATCGTGGCGTTCATCGCCCTCAAAGGCGGGTTCCTCTGGTTGGCCATGCGTCAGGCGGGGTACACGATCGCGCACGTCGCAACCACCTTGCGGCTCACGTTGATTCGCGCCCTGTTGAACGCGCGCTGGTCGCACTTCTCGAGCCAATCCGTGGGGCATTTCGCGAACGCGATCAGCAGCGAGGCCCACCGGGCGTCTTCCGCATACGGCGAGTCGTGTCAGGTCCTGACCGGCGTGGTCCACATTCTCACCTATGCGGTGCTCGCCTTCTTGGTGTCGTGGAAGATCGCGTTGTTGGCCGTCTTTGGTGGCGTTTTGCTGGTCGTGGTGTTCGGTCGCTTGGTCGGCATGAGCCGTCGCGCCGGGGCTGAACAGACCGAACTCGTGAAGTCACTGGTCGGGCAGCTGACCGACATTCTGCACGGCATCAAGCCGATCAAGGCCATGGGCGCCGAGGAACAGATTACGCCACTCCTCGAGCGTGAGGCACACGAGCTGAACGAAGCGCGCATGAGACAGGTTCTGGCGCACGAAACGATGCGGCATTTTCAAGAGCCTTTGCTCGTGGCCATGCTCGCGGTCGGTTTGGTTGGTGCGGTCACGGTGGGGAACCAACCGTTCTCCTCGCTGCTCGTGCTTGCGTTTTTGTTCTATCGCCTGGTGGGCCGCGTGAGCCAGATGCAGTCACAGTACCAGGCAATGGCGGGCGGCGAGAGTGCCTTCTGGTCGCTGCGCAACATGATCCTCGCGGCGGAGGCCGAGCCGGAGGAGAAAGGCGGGACGGTCCAGCCCGGTCAGGTGCGCAGCAGCATCCGGCTCGACGCTGTGTCGTTTTCCTACGGTCAGCACCCCGTGCTGCGGGATGTCTCCCTCGAGGCGCAACCAGGTCAGTTCGTTGCCATCTCCGGCGCTTCGGGCGCGGGCAAAACCACCATTGCCGATCTCGTCGTGGGGCTGCTGCGTCCGGACAGCGGCGAGGTCTTTATCGACAACGTGCCACTCAAGGAAGTGGATATCGCGGCATGGCATCGAAAGATCGGGTACGTCCCGCAAGAGATGTTCTTGTTGCACGACTCGGTGTATGGCAACGTGACGATCGGTGATGACGCCATCACCGAGCAGGACGCGCGTGAGGCGCTGGAGTCCGCCGGTGCCTGGGACTTTGTGTCGAAGTTATCTGAGGGAATCCACACGATCGTCGGCGAGCGCGGTTCGAAGCTGTCCGGGGGACAGCGGCAACGCATCGCCATCGCGCGCGCACTCGCCCGGAAACCGGCGCTGTTGGTGCTCGACGAAGTAACGACCGCACTCGACCCGGTGACCGAAGCAGCCATCTGTGAGACGCTGCGCGGGCTCCGGCACCAGACGACGATCCTCGCCATTTCACATCAACCGGCGATCATCCGCTCAGCCGACGTGGTGTACGAGCTGGAAGAGGGGCGCATACGATCCACGCAGCCGGCGGCGCGGCTCGCCTGATCGGTCAGCGGAGAGGCGATGCAGTCAGGTTGGGGTTCGCCGTTTCCGCGCCCGCGGTGCGCGCGACCGCACGCAACAGCCGCTGCTCGTCGTTACCCCAGTGGTACTCTCTGCGGACCCACGTCCTCCCGTTGCTGCCAAAATCCACTGATGACGCCCTGACCTCTGAAATCGCACGCGCAAGATCAGGCGCGTTCCCGCTCGCAAACGTCGTCCCACACCGTGTCTGGTCGATGATGCGTTTCATCGGTATGGCGTCCGACGCAACCACCGGAATGCCGAAAGCCATGTAGTCGAACAATTTGTTTGGAATCGTGCGGTTCGTGTGATCCGAAGCGAAGTTTGGAATCACACCGACGTTCGCGAGCTTGATGTATCCCAACATGTCTTTGTGATCCACCCAGCCCGTCCAGCGAACATGGTCGTTCAGCCGCTTGTGGGTGGCCACCTGCTTCAATTGGTCGAGCGAATGGCCGGTTCCGACCACCACAAACAGCAGGTCCGGCATCGTCGGAACGAGCTGCTCGATGGCGTCGAGCGCAACCTTCAAGCCCCGCTCCAACTTGACACCGCCGGTATAGATGACGGTGAACCGGCCGTCCATGTCCGCGGCCAGGTCGGGCGGGACGCGATTCTCGCACGACGTATACTCATCGAGCCGCGGCGTGTTGCCCACAATGGTCACGGCGTCAGGGTCGCCACCGGCCCGCCGCACCACGTCAATCGCCTCTTCGATCACGACCAGGGTATGATCGACTCTCGGCAGCGTGTAGCGCTCGACCAACTTGGCCAGGTAAGGATTCCGAACGGCCAGATTCAACGGACTCCAGCGCTTGTGTTTCCACACGTTCCAGATCATCGCGACGTAGTCTTCGGCCATGTCGAACAGCGTGGGAAGGCCGTGACGGCGTCCCGCGCGAATCCCGGCGATCGCCATCGGCAGGTCTCGAACGATCACCAGATCGATGTCGTGGTTGGTGATGATGGAATCGAGTAAACGGCCCCACCGCGGATTGAAGAACGCCGGGAACGACAACGCATAGTTGAGGCGATCGTTGTCCAGCGGCTTCAGTCGATGAATGTGAAGCTTGTCGGCAAGCTCGTAGGTGGCGCGCCGCCCGAGGTTGCGGGCCGCGATGTGCACCACATGTCCATGCCGAGTGAGGCTCTGGCAAATCTTCTCGACGCGCACGTCCCAGGGATAGTCCGCATCCCAGAGATACAGGACGTTCAAATGAGTTCGATCCATCGTCTCGAGCGGGAGGCGAACTGCATGCTCAGGAGCCGGGCTCGGCTGACCCGTCCTCCGCAGACAGGCGCAGTTCGGTCAGGAGCGATTCTGCGAAGAACTTCGCGGCCCAGTTGGGATAGGCAAAGTGAATGTACCCGCCCCAAATAGGAGCGGATCCGGCAAGGGCGCCGCGGAGGTTCGGGTTTGTCGTGGCCAGGTTGTGATGCCGTTCCAGCGCGCGGTTGATTGCCACACCGCGATGCCAGAGATCCGGATCGTCTTCCAGGTGAGCTAATCTCATCGAGACGATCGCGAGCTGCGCGTCGCCGGTCAGACACGTATACGACGCATCCCCGTTCCATTCACGGTCGTACGTGCCAGCCGGAAGCCCGTCCACCGAGAACGTGGGCAGCATACCTCGCAAGCCTTTCGACGCTGCGCGCACAAACCGGTCATCATCCAGCAACACCCCCATCTCCAAGAGCCCGCGCAGGGTGTAGGCAATCGTATGGGTGAAGGGCGTGTTCTCAGCAGCCTCGCTGAACGCCGCGTGGGCAAACCAGCCGTTCGGCTGCTGCTGGGCGAGCGTCCACACCGCGTTCTTCGCCGCCGCGTCGCGATATCGCGCGTTACCAGACACGCGATCGAGCGCGAGGAGGCTCCAACCAACGCGGGAATAATAGGTGTGGGGGATTTCATGCAATGCGTGGGCTCGCCACGCGCCGTCGGGATCCTGGACACCCACCAGCCAATCGCCGGCTTGCACGGCGGCAACGCGAAATGCTTCCTCCCCGGTGTCCTCAAAAGCCCGCACCAACCCGAACACGATCTGGCCCGTGTCGAAGACCATCTTTTTCCGGAAGTAACTGTCGGGCATCGAGCCATCGGGGTTCTGAATCGAGACGAGCCACTTGGCCATCCGATGCGCGCGATCGCGAATCGACGAGTCGCCGGTTACATGGGCATAATCCAGGAAGGTCTCGATGATGTAACCAGTGGTCTCCGGATACGGTTGGAGCCACCCGTGATACAAGTGGTAACCCTCTGAGACGCCTCCGCCGTTCGCGACGTCCTGCGCGCGACAGAGCCAGCGAATGCAGTGATCGAGCCGCGCGCGGCGGTTCCAAGCGCTTGGTTTCCCGTTTCCACTGCGGCGCGCGTGTTGCAGCGCGTGAACCGCCAGGTGCTTCGCAAAGCGAAACGGCTTCACCGAGAGGACGCCCGCGCTCACGCTGATTCCTTGCGCGCGCAGCCCCCGAGACTGACGCTCTCGAGCACGGGATGGACAATCATTATGGCGTCGGCTGCGGACGGTTGTGACGTTTCCCGGGAGTGCTCGAAAGGAACGCCGCGAGCCCCTCGACGATTCGGGCGCACGCGCGGCCGTCCCCAAACGGGTTGGCGGTGCCAGCCCCTCGGGACACGGATTGGGAGAGCAGCGCTTCCGCAGCGCCGACAATTCGTTCCGTGCTCGACCCGACGAGCGTAGCGGCTCCACAGTCGACAGCTTCGGGCCGCTCCGTTGTGTCGCGCGTAACCAGGACCGGTTTGCCGAGTGACGGCGCCTCCTCCTGAATCCCACCCGAATCTGAAATAATGCAAAAGCACTTATCCATCAAGAACACGAACGGCTCGTACGTGAGCGGTGTGATCAACTTGATGTTGGCAGTGTTCGACAGCATGCTGTACACCGGATTCGTCACGTTCGGATTCAGGTGAACCGGATACACGATCTCGACGTCCGGATGCCGCTCGGCCAGCGACTTGAGCGCGTGACAGATATTGAGGAACCGCGTTCCGAAGTTCTCCCGGCGATGCCCCGTCACCAACACGATACGCTTCGACAAATCGACGTCGTCGAGCTCGGGATAGCGTGTATGACCGGCCCGGACCTTGTCTCGGACCCATAACAACGCGTCGACCACCGTATTGCCCGTGACGAGAATCCGTTCCTCGGGCACGCCTTCCGCGATCAGATTCTCTCTGTTGCGTGCAGTGGCCGCGCAGTGCAGGTCGGCAATTGTGCCGGTGAGCTTGCGGTTGATCTCCTCGGGGAACGGGGCGTACTTGTCGCCGGTGCGAAGCCCCGCTTCGACGTGCGCAACCGGAATCTGGTGGTAGTACGCAGCCAACGCCGCGGCAAAGGTGGTGGTGGTGTCCCCCTGAACCACGACGATGTCGGGTTGCTCCCCTTCGATCACCTTGGCCGTTGCGTCAATGGCGCGCGCCGTGAGATCGCTCAGATCCTGGCCGGCGGTCATGAGATCCAGGTCGAAATCGGGCACGACGCCAAAGATCCGAAGTACTTGATCCAGCATTTGCCGATGCTGGGCGGTCACACACACTACCGTTTGGAATCGCCCGATGTGGTTTCGCAGCTCCAGAACGAGCGGGCACAGCTTGATGGCCTCGGGTCGTGTACCGAACACCAACATGATCTTGTTCATCGCCGTGCTCCGCCATCCTCCCGGTGTGTCGAGAACGATCGATTGGTGAACGCTGGCCTGTCACCGACGATCGGTCACCAATATAGCCCCTCAGGCTCGGCGATTCGGCTCTACACGTCGGTAGCCGACATCCCCGTCACGGACGCTCGAGGCGGCCAACCTTCCAAGGTAGACCGCCGCCGTGTTCCGAACTGTGATATGGTTCCCGTTGGTGTGGCCGCACCGATGCGGCTCGCGCACCGTGTACGTCCCCCGCATTACCCCGCAGGGCCCTCCCCGGGGAGTACGTGGCCCGCGCGGCGAGGGCGCGGGCCTCCGTCAGTTCTGGTCGACCCCCGACATGTACACGTGATCGATGCGCACGTGCCAGTCACGGGATGGGGATGGACCACCTCCGCCCCACGTGGGATTGAATTTCCAGCCGCCGAATCCGTTCGTCGCTCCGCCACTTCGGAATTCAAAGTCCGTCCAGTTGTGGATCAACGTGCCGTCCAGCCAGACGCGGAACACGCCGTTGGCCGCCCCGACGTCGTTCAGCTCGAGCACGGTTTCGAGATGGTGCCACTGCCCCACCTGTACCCGCTTTCCGGAATTCAGCTGTTGGTTTTCGAAACGCACCTTGCCACCCTGCCGGTCGATCCGGATCGAAAAATCAGACACCTCCGCGTTATGCGGGCGGCCTTCCCCAGGGAGCGACAGGAAGACTTCGTTGCCGCCCTGCCCATCCGCATTTGCCACGCCAAAGAATCCCCACTTGATCAAGATGTAATGGTTCGGGATCGTAGCCCCGACGATCTTGAACCACATCGAGTGATAGACCTTTGACTTCCGGTGCGACTCTCCGCGGGCATCCCACCCGCCAAAGTTGACCGGCGCCGACCCGCCAGGGAGTGCGGTGGCAAACCGACTATCGATGGTTCCTCCCGCGCTGACCGGCGCGGAGGCATCGTTGACCGTCGTGGCGTACGGCGTGCCCCCGGAATAGTTCCACCACCACCCGGAGACCAGTCCGCTTCCCGACGTGCTGGGTGGCCAATTCGGAACCGCGTCAAATCGATGTTCCGCGAACGGGACATACCCGTCGGGCTCATTGGGATGGTCACCACCGTTCGGGGGCGGCGGGGGCGGTGCGGACCCGCTCACCGTAATCGCGGCCGTACCGGTCCGGCCCTCGCTCGTTGCCGTGATCTGGGCAGTGCCCGGAGCCTGCGCGGCGACCAATCCGTTGCCGGAGACGGTGGCGATACCCGGGTTGCTGCTGGCCCAGCTCACGGAGCGGCCGTACAAGGTATTCCCCGCGGCGTCGTAGAGACTGGCGGCAAGCTGCGCGGTCGATCCCTCCGCCAACTCGACCGAATTCGGCGACACGACCACCGACGCGACCTGCGAATCGTCGGGCGGCGGTACGGGATCCCCGCACCCAATGCGATTCGTGCTGACCACGAGATTGTCGATGTAACGCTCTTGGGCTTGCGGCGCGCCGTCCTCCCAGTGATTCTCGACGAACAGCGCGTTGAGCCCGTAGTTGGTGTAGGCTCCGAGCCAATTCAACCCCGCACGTTCCGCTTCCAACACGTCATCGATCCAGAGTTGGAACACGCCGTCGGACTGCCCCGCCTGATTCAGTCGAACGTGGGATTCGATGCAGTACCACTGACCGACGTGCGTAGCATCAAAGATCGGCGTGGCACTCCCGGCGTATCCCAACCACCGCAGGTTGGCAAAGTCGTTATATGTCGTCGTGAGGAGATTGCCCTGGTTGTCCGTGCCGGACGCCGGGTCGAGCGCCAGATCGAGTGAGCGTCCTTCCCACACATGCGCGATCATTGCCTGCGCCCAATCCGACGACCCAAAGACCGTCGCGCGGCTGAGTTTGCCGGCTCCTCCCCCAACCCAACCCGGCTGATGGCGCAGGTAGAGACGCCAGTAGAGTTCGCGGTAGTTTGCCGTCCCGTTATCGACGGCATCGAAGTACGAGCTTGGCGTGGCACCGAATGCCAGTTTGAGGTTGCCGGCGGACACGTCACCCGCATTCACCCATCGAGCGCGCATTGCCGTGGATCCACTCATCCCGACGTTCGTCGCACGGGAGAACGCCCCGGAACGATCGTCATACTCGAAATAGGCACCGAGCCGGTCTTGCTCGAAATCGTCGCACCATATCCAGCCGGATTGTGGCGTCGCACACTCGTTCGCCAGCGAATACGTCGTCGGGGCGGTCACGCTGACCGACGCGGTGCCGGCAGCCGACCCACTGGTCGCCGTGATGGTCGCCGAGCCGGGCGCTTGTGCCGCGACGACACCTGCTGCGTCGACGGTGGCAACCGACGCGTTGTCACTGGACCAGCTCACGGGACGTCCCGAGAGCGCGTTGCCCTCTGCATCCTGCGGCACCGCGTTCAATTGAATCGTCTCGCCTTGATTCAGTTCGGCACTGGTTGGCGAGACGGAGACGGATGCCACCGCCACATCCGACACGGTTACGCCTGCTGACCCGCTCACTCCCCCATTGGTCGCGGTGATGGTGGCACTCCCCGTCCCGACCGCGGTCACGAGGCCGCTGGCCGAGACGTCGGCAACATCAGTCCGGTCGCTGGACCACGTCACGGCGCGTCCCGTCAGCACGGCGCCGTCCGCAGCGCGAAGCACCGCGGCCAGTTGTGCGGTTTCTCCCGGGGCAGCCGTGACGGTGCCCGGTTCGATTGTGACCGTCGAGACCGGCGTCAGCGCGGTTTCCGTGACGATGACTTGGCCGGTATCGGCCATCAAGCCCGAATGGGCCGTTGCAATGACCAGGTAGTTGCCCGGAACCAAACTCGCCGCGTAGTGCCCGTTGTCACCAATGATTCCACCCGTCGCGCTCCATGAAACGCCGGTGCCCGCTCCCTCTCCCGTATAAGTCGACCCGAAGCTTTTCTTCACCAGCAATCGGGAGGATGCTCCTTCCGGCACCTCCTCGTAGACCTCGAACACCACATGCTCACCCGGATTGACCGTCACGGATTTTGGAACGACTGCGAGATCGAGCTCTGACTCGGCCGCAGGGGGTGGGTCCGTCACGCACGCAACCGCCGAGATGAGGAGGGTCAGAAGGACGAGCCGACCAAACACTGCGAACTTCTCAGGCATCGGACACCACCGGCTACGGGTCAGCGAATTGGTCGGGCGGAGGGTGCCGACGGTCTTGCAGTTGTTCGATACTCGGCGTACGGGCAACCCTTCGCTGCCGTGCCAGGAATGTGTCTTACGCCGCGGGGAACAATGCTGGTCAGAACCCCTTTACGCCGTGACATAGAGCCCGCCAAAACGGTGACCTGAATCACTCTCTCCGGTCCGGTCAGAGGTTGCGTTTCGCTGCGGGGTGCTGCTGCGGCTACCTGTTGGCTGGCCGGCTTCCGTTGTCGAGGAGGCAGCCCAACTGGCCCGCAATCGTCCTGTAATCGATCGCGGTGGGATCGACCGCATTTCGTTCCAGCTCCCCACGCCAGATTCGCTCGAAAACCCGAACGATACCGTCGGTGTCGTCCGGCTCGAGCACGATGGCCCCAACGCGCCGCCCCTCTCGCGCTGTGGCACTGCCGGACTCGGTAATGACAATCGGCGAGACCCCGATCCCCACGAGTTCATACAGCTTTGCAGGGATTTGCAGTCCTTGATCCTGCGCGAGCACGACGGCTGCCTGCGACCTGGCAATCAGGCTCAGCGCATCGGCGCGCGAGAGGCTGCCCAATACCTCGACGTGCTGCGCCAAATCGTGCTCTGCAACCTGCTGGGACATACGGTTGCCGACCTCTGCTTCGATGAATCCGGCAACTCTGAGTTTGGATGATGCGCGGGCGGCCGGGTTCCGTGCGAGGAATCGCTCCATCGCGGCGAAGATCGGTCCGAGGTCACGCCCCAAGTACAGCGTCCCAACGCTGGCTAGCGCAAGGCCCTCAAACGGATTCGACGACTTGCCTGGGAGCAGCTCTCGGTCCACCCCGTTCGGCACCCACGACACGTTCGCGCGTGGGTACGTCTGGGTGTACTGCTCGGCAAGCTCACGCGTCGTGGTGATCAGCTTGCTGCTTCGTCGAAACGTCGATCGTTCGAGACGCGGAATCATCGCCTCGAATGAGTGGGTCTGCGTCAGCGGCAGATGGGGATTCGTCACCGCCCAGGGATCCCGCAGGTCCACGTACCATGCGATCGAGCGCCCCAGCATCGCCAACTGCGCGACCAGATGTGCGGAATGTGGTGGTCCACTGCTGACCACGACATCAGGGCGGAAACTCCGGAGGAGCGCGCGGGTACGCCGCGTGGCGCGTACGATCCATCCGCGACCCACGTCCGGCAGCTCCAGCAGCGCCGCCGCCTCCACCCGAAGCCTACGGCTCAATCGTGACGCGCCGTTCGCCGACACGCCCGCAAAGGTCGCCGAGTCTGCGGAGCGGTTGCGCCGGCGCTCCGCAATCGACCTGTAGACATGGTTCAGCGTGCGTCTCGGTTGGCAGAATTCAACCCTGACGCCTGCAGGGAACTCTCCTTCGGTTGGCTTCGATGCGGTCACCACGCAGACCTCCCATCCCTGCTGGGCGAGGTACTTCCCGAGCCCCGCCCATCGGAGCCCACCGACCGCCCCATCGGGCGGAAAGTGATACGTAATAACGAGCAAACGCGCCATGCGTCTCGATTCAGACCCGCACGGCAACGTGCGGTTCCGAGAGTCCCTCCACCCACGCCTCGATGGCCTGCAGCTCCGCCTCAGCGAGCAAGCTGTGCGTTGGGAGTGTGACGAGCCCCTCGGCCAGCGCCTGCGCACCCTCAAAACCGTCCTCGGCATTCACACAACGCGAACGGAGTGCTGCGACGGCGGAGAGTGGCGTGGGATACCCGCCAATGATACCGAGACGTTGGGCGGCCCGTCCGTTCGCCAGCGGGCGAAGCGCCGGCGGCACGAGCAGCGGGAACCGCAAGTAACCCGGATGGGCGTCCGAGGAGACACACAGCGAACTGAGGTGGCTCGCCGCGCCAACAGCACGCGCCAGCCGTTCGCCATTGCGCCGACGGACCGCGTTCTCGGCTTCCGCAGCTGCCCACACCCGCGCGAGCACCGCGCACGCCGAGCCACTCAGCTCCGTGGGTTCACTTGGTTCCTTGTACACCGTCGTCCCGAGTCCCAACGCGGGGATCGATGCCGGAACACCATACAGTGAGGGGCGCCCAGCCACCCATTGCGCCGTCAACTTTGCCAAACCGGAAAGCGGCGAGTTCGGACGGGCCAATCTCCCAACCCCGCCAAGCAACCGAGCCCCGTCGTCGTCACGGGCCAAGAGGGCGCCGCCGGATCCGGCGGTCATTCCCTTGCCGCGTCCAAAGCTGAGTACGGCAAGCGCACCAAACGCCCCCAAGGGTTGCCCGACAAACGTCCCTCCAGCTCCCTGCGCAGCATCCTCGATCAGCACGGCCTGAGCGTCGGCGGCGATTGTTCCCGCAGCTTCGAGATCGACGGGGATGCCATACAGATGCGCGACCACCACCGCGGTTGCGCCTCGAGACACGGCCGCCCGCAACGAGTCCCAATCCGGGCCCAATGTGCGAGGATCGACATCGTACAACACGACGCGCGCATCTGCGCCGACCGCCGCCGTCGCGACATCGTAGCAGCAGTATGCCGGTACGGCGATCAGGTTCCCCCGATCGCGGGTCGCCAGCGACAGCGCGAGCTGCAGTGCGGACGTGCCCGAGTCGGTGAGCAGCACGCCACTGCACTGATACCGCTCCCGGGTCAGCCGCTCCACCGCCCGCCGCAGGGGATCGCTCCTTCGGACGAGAGCGCCGAACCCAGCGAACAGGCCGCTCAGCGTGAGCGGAGAGTAAACGGGTAGCTGTCTCCTGATCACTAGGGGATGTATCGGACGATGCGAGGTCCGAGCGACGTCGCAATGCGACGCGGCAGCTTCCTCCATAACCGCGGCCCGAGCGACAGGACCCCGTTGTCGGGCGACGGCGTCGCAGCCGCCTTGCCATTGCCACGCTGATACCAGTAAAGCGGAGCCTCGCGTCCGCCCCATTGCAGCTTGAACCGATGCGTGTTTCCGCCTGGAGTGCAGCGTCCGAAGTTGAACAGATGCACACCCTGCCCAATCGCATGCTCCATGAAGCGCCAGTAGAGCAGCATATTCGCAGCGACACGCTTGTACTCGATCAGCGCCGACGCCCACGTCATCTCGAATTCACCGCCCCAACGAAAACCACACCCGGCCGCGATGGGCTCGCCCTTCAAGTAGGCGCATCCAAACCAGGCATCCTCCGGGAAAGCCGTAGCGATTGCGTCGAACAACGTGCACGACTGTGCAGGTGTCCCCAAGTCGCGCATGTGACGGGAAAAGACCGCGTAAAACGGCTCCACCTCGTCTGGGCCGAACTTGACGACGACGCCCTCCTTCTGCGGCCGTCGGATCTGACTTCTCAGCTTGGCCTTGAACCCACTCCACAGTGTCTCGGGATCATCGGGCAGGTCCAACAGCACGGTGACCTTCCGATGTGAGACCGGCAGATCGATCGCGAGGGGAACCCGGCTCCGCAACTCCAGTAACTTGACGCCTTCGCTACGCGCCACGTCGGCCGCGTACGCGCCAAGCGCAGCGACCGCCTCCTCAGTTCCCAACGGCCCGCCGTAGTTGAGGAACGGCATCGAGACGAGATAGTGCCCAAAGAGGAGGCTTTTCACACGCACGAGGGGAAGCACGCCCGCCAGTGCGCCGGCGTCATCGCGCGCAATGAGATAGGGACACTCGTGACCGAACACCTGCTCGATCAGCCGTTTCCATGCGAACAGATGGAAATGGGTCCACCCCTCATTTTCTCGGACGAAGCCATCCCACTCGCTCCCCTCCGAGTTCACAACGTCGATTCGCACGGTTTTCGCCCCCTCAGCCCACGCCGTTTCCGACCCCGAGCCCGTCGGCCACCGGCACGAACGTGAACTCCGACAGCAGTCGCTTGAGTCGAGGCATGGTACGGCTCAGGCCGCCGTAATGTCTCAGGCGCGTGGCCCAGTTCACGTCGAGCCGCGGCTGGTCTTCGTCCAGTTCCCACGGGTGAATGTAGAACGTGCCGGGAGTGCCACGCGCTTCACATTGCTGCAGGGCCGCCCGCACCAGGCCGTACGGAAGCAGCCGAAAATATCCCCCGCCGGCAGCGGGGAAATTGAGTCCCAACCGCCGCAATGTCGCCAGCGGAACCTCCAACAGTTGACCGGAGGGGCGCGTGATGGTGTTGGGATCGCGCCGCGCTGTGGGATACCCATATCCGCGGCGTCGAATCGGGAAGAGGCTCGAGTCGTAGCGATATCCCTCTTCGATGAGGATATCGATGGCCCACTCGCGTCCCGGCACGATCGAGAAACTCGGCGCGCGGAATCCATAGACTTCCGTCCCGGCAATGTCCTCGAGCACCTGCTTCGTGCGCCGGATCGAGTCGCGGAATTCCTCCGGCGTCTGCTGGGTGACCCGGCGATGATCCCATCCATGGGAGGCGATTTCGTGCCCGCAATCTCTGATCTGTCGTACCAGGGACGGATGACGCTCCGCGACCATCCCGAGCACGAAGAACGTGCCGCCGGCGCCGTGCTGGGACATGAGCGCCAGGATCGACTCGACGCTCTTGGTCACACGGCTCTCGAAGGTATCCCACTCGCGGCGGTCGACGTATGGTTCCAGCGCCGACACCTGGTAGTATTCCTCGACGTCTACGGTGAAGTGGTGAGACACTTCCATCGCGGACCCTCTCGATAGCTCATCGCCGCCTGGCGGGCGGGCCTATGAAACGGCCGCGAGTGAGGGGCGGAGCCCACCGCTCGCGGCGTTTCGTTCCAATGCGGATGTCGGGTCGGCAAGCGGCCGATCCCGACTGATTAGCTTGCGCGACGCGGCCGCGGATCGACAAACCCGCCGTAACGCTTGGTCTGATCTGGGAGGAAGCGTCGCAACACCTCCACCTCCGCCGCGTTGTTGATGTAATACTCCATCGTGTCCCGCATCGTCTTCCGCAAATTGTGTTTGGGCGTCCACCCCAACAGACGCAGCTTGCTGATGTCGGGGGGCAGGCGGTCCGAGTCCTCGTATCCCTTCCCGTAGAACTCCTCGCCACTGATGTTCTGAATCTCCGATTGCGCCGGCTCGCCGGTGATCTCTTCGTACAAGTCGACCATCAGATACGCCAAGTCGCGGATGGTCGTGTTGTTCGCCGGGTTCCCAATGTTGAAGATCTGGTTTCTGGCCTGTTCCGGATGATCCAGGATCGTCTGGAATGCCGTGTTGGCCTCTTCGATGTGCAGGAAGGCGCGGTGATATTTCCCGCTTTCGACCAAGCGGATCGGGCCGCCTGACAGCAGGGCGGACATGAAATGGGCGAACACACGAGGGCCGCCCATCGTCCCGGGCGAGACCAGATAATCAATCCGGCTTCCGATGAAGTTGAACGGCCGGATGATGACGTATTCGAGATCTCCGGCGTCGCCGTGTGCGTAGATGACCCGCTCGAGCAACGCCTTCCCGGCCGCGTAGATCCACCGCTGCTTATGCGTGGGACCAAACACCGAGTCCGAGTCGTCTTCGCTGTAGTGCTTGCCGTCTTCCAGCTTCCCGTACACTTCAGCCGACGAGTATTGAATCAGCTTCTTCTTGTGTCTCATGCAGAGCTTCGCCACACGCAGGTTCTGCGTGAAATTGAGCTCGAAGACTTCGAGGGGGGAGCTGACGTAGAGGCTGGGGTTGGCATAGGCAACCAGGTCCACCACCAGATCCGCATCCTTGATGACCTCGTCCATCAGGGACGTTTCGCCGGAGATGTCGCCTTCGATGAACTTGAAGTTCTTGCCGGCGATGCCAACTAATTTTTCGTCCGTCACGTCGACGCCGACGACGTCATGCTCGCCGCGCCCGATGAGATGTTCAACCATGTGCGAGCCGACAAAGCCGCCCGCGCCGAGGATCGCGATCTTCACGTTATTCTCTCCATAAATGGGGACGTGACAGCCGCAGCACCCAGAGGACGGGATGGCCACGACCGAACCGGAGACCCCAATCCGGTTCTGCTACCAGGGTTTAGGCAAGAACCGTGCTCGCGCGATCACAAAGAAAGTGTGGTGCGAGCGGGTCAGATTCCGCGCTGACGGGGGGTTCCGCGACTGCGATTTGCCGCAAAGACACGCAAAAAACCTTCGTCGCACGCGCGCGCTAGGATGTGGTGCGGACGCGACAACACGAGCAACAGGCGACGACGTCTAGCGACTCAGCCCCCAGCCGCCGTGGTTTCGCCGGATGGTATCGTGGCGCTTCCGATGTTGGGCATTCCTTTTCAGATGCCCTGCCAGCTCATGGGACTCGATCCCCTCGTGTTTCGGGTGCCACTGGTGCAAATAGAACGCGCGCGGGCTGATGGAGCCGGCGCGGAGCCCCAAGTACTCGAATCGGCGCCGCAGATCATCGTCCTCCCCGCCATAGCCTTCGAAGGCCTCGTCATATCCCTGGATCTTTCGATAGAACCACGTTCTCGTGACGTTGATGCCGGCGGACGGGTCCGCAAAACGGGGTGTCGCCACGTCGCGCAAGACCGGAATATCGGACGGCGCGATCCTCGCGTACGCGGTGGCGGTAGACTCGGGAAGATCCAGCGATTGGGAGTAAATCACCTGAAGCGGGTTGCGACGCAGCTCCTTGATGGCCTCGCTCAGGTAGGACCGCGAAAACACGATGTCCACGTCGGAAGAGAGGACGTATGTGCTGGTGGCCTCGCGAATGCCGATGTTGATGCAATGCGCCCTGTTCCACGGGCCGGACGCATCGACCCGTCGGTAGCGCGCGGCGAATTCGGCGCAGAGCGCTCGCATCTCCGGGACAACCTCTTCCTCGCTGCCGTAGTCGACGAGGGTGATGTGCACCAGATGCTGTGGATAGTCCTGCGCACGGAGGCTCGCAAGCGCATTCCGCAGCCGATAATCCGACCGGTTGCGCACCCCGATGACGACGGTCACGTCCTGCGGGTCGCTTCGACGGTCGAACCGCAATGCCGTGCGCATCCACAGCCGCCTCGCAGGAACCTTCAGCACCGTGTTGGAAAACCCTCCAAGGCGCGTCAGTCGCCAAGGCACTCTGGGCTCGACCACCGCCGTGCGCAGTCCGGCCGCCAGCTTGCCGAGCACCCCCGAGTTGCGCACGTCGATCCCTCTAATCGAGGAACTTGAGACAGTGGAAGAGATAGTATGAGGCGAACTGGTCGCGATGCATGTACGCATCGAAAAACTCGCGGCTGTTTTGGATCAGCCGCTGTCGCTCATGGTCGTTTTCGAGATAGTAGGCGCACTTCTCTTCGAGATCGGAATAATCCTCTCGGCAATACGCGAGATGGACACCGTCCTCGAACGGGACCGGCAGACGGCAGGTGTGCGGTGGCGAAACGATGCACGCACCCACGGCAAAGTAGTCGAACAGCCGGAACGTCATGCTTGCCGACCCCGGCAAGTCGATGCACACCTTCGATCGTGCAATCTCCCGGAGATACCGGCTGTACCGGGCGCGCCCCTCACCACCCTCAAACGCAAATCGGCGGCTCCCCAACAGGATCTCGAGCGGCGTGCGCCGGCGATCCATGGTCAACTCGAAGCGACCATAGACTTCGTACTGGTCTGCGAACCGATCTCTCACGGCCCGCAGCCGGGGTAAGAACCGGTAGATCACCTTGTCCGCGTTGATGAACCCACCTGGGAGCAGACGCTGATGGTTGCCGTATCCTGCACGCCCATATTGCATCTTGAAATGCAACTCGCAGTCCCCGAGCGCTGCTTCATTCAGCTCGGGGTAA
>JBFHWR010000006.1:0-28531 GCA_041599395.1 Gemmatimonadales bacterium
GCGCCGCACGACGATTCTCTTCGGATTGATCACCGTGTTCGGGGCCGTCACCGCCATTACCTACTACTGGCCGAAGACGTACGAATCGTCTGCCGTGATCCTGGTCGAAGAGCCGGCGCCTGGATCCGAGTCCCCTGCACTGGCCATGCTCGAGCGAATCGGCCAGAACAACCGCATCGAAACCGAGATCGAGTTGCTCCGGAGTCGCCACGTCATTTCGCGCAGCGTCGACGAACTGGACCTGCACGTTTCGATCACCTCGACCGCCGGTGAGCACCGTCCGCTCGACGTCTTCCCGGCGTTCGGCGCGGGGCCGTCGGTGGTGCCTGGAACATACCGGATCGAATCTGGCGCCGACGGTTTCTATACCCTGTGGGATGCGGAGACCGAGACACTGCTGCTGCGAACCGACTCGTCCAATGTGGCGTTTGCCGGTATCAGCATGACTCTGCCGGAAACGCTCCCCGCCGGGGGCATCGTCCTCAACATCACGGCGTTCCCACGCGCCATCGAGAGCGTCCGCAGCCGCGTTTCCGCAAGCCAGCTTCGCCGGGAGGCGGACTTAATCGGCGTGTCATGCGAGAGCTCGAACCCGGCCGAGGCGCAGGCGCTCTGCGAAACCGCGCTTCGCAATTACATCGTGTTCCGCACCGATCTCCAGCGCGCCGAAGCGGCAACGACTGCCGCGTTTCTCCGTCAACAGGTCGAACAGCTCGGCAGTCGTCTCCGCACGTCCGAGAACCGACTGGAAGCGTATAAGCGCCGGAACAGCATCGTCGCCCTGAACGAACGCGCGACGGCCGAGGTGCAACAGGTTACGCAACTCCGAACGCAGCGTGACGCCATGGAGGCGGAACGCCTGGCGCTCGCGACGTTGATCAATGACGTCGAGAGCGATGCTCGCGGTAGCAGGAAGTATCGCGATCTCGCAAGCTTCCCGACGTTCTTGATGAACGACGCAGTGACGAGCATCCTCGCGAATCTCGTGACGCTCGAGAATCGGCGCAGTGACCTTGCGGTGCTGCGCACGGACCGCAATCCGGAACTCGCAGCTCTCACTACTCGCATTTCCGATATCGAGAATCAGCTCCGATCGCTTGCGACCAGTTATGAGCGCTCGCTGGCCGCCCAGGTTGAAAGTCTGGACAAGACGCTCGCGCGGTCGAACCGCCAACTGGCATCGATCCCCACAAAACAAGTCGAGTCGGCACGACTCGAACGGCAAACGGACCTGATCGAGGACCTCTACCGGATGCTTGAAACCCGTCTTCGTGAGGCGGAGGTGGCGGAAGCTGTCGATCTGCCGAACGTACGTATTGTCGACGCGGCGACTGTGCCGTTCGAGCCTTCCGCCCCAAACGTTCCCATGAACCTCGCGATGGGGCTGTTCTTGGGTCTGGCCTACGGGCTGGCCATGGGGCTGTATCGGGAGTTCCGGGATCCGCTCCACGAACGAGACGAGGTCGCGCGCGAGACTGGTCTTCCAATTCTCGGCATTATCCCACGACTGCGTTCCGCCGGGCCACTGATCCCCGCCGTCTCGGCGAACTCGTCGGACGGCCACGACACGCGGCGTCGCCGGCTTCCGGGGAAAAAGCATCAACAGGTGGGCGAGTTGGCCCTGGAGGCAGTTCGAGGGTTGGCCGCCGAGTTGACGTTCGCCGGCACGAATCTCAAGGAGGGCGAGGTTCGATCGGTCGCCATCACCGGTGCCACTCGGGGAGAGGGCAAGACATTCACCGCCTGTAATCTCGCGCTCGTGCGTGCGTCGCATGGCGCTAAGACACTGCTCATTGATGCGGATATTCGGGCGAGCAGTGTCGGTAAGTTCTTCGGTCTGGCGTCGTCCGCACCGGGATTGAGCGATGTGCTTGCAGGCAGCGCCGATCTCGCCGACGTCTGGCAGCAAGTCAAGGTCGCCGGATCTGAACTCTGGGTCATACCGGCGGGAACACCTACACCTCACTCGGTCAGTCTCCTCGAGTCGTCCGCGTTCAAGACGCTCCTCGCCCGCGCGGCACGGTACTTCGACCTCGTGGTCATCGACACGCCGCCGCTGAGCGTCACCACAGACGCGGCCACGATCGCGACACGCGTGAATGCGGTGGTCCTGGTGGTTCGCGGCGGCATTGCCGACCGAACCGCCATGGAGATGACGATGGAACGACTCCGGCGGGCACGAGGGCGCGTGGTGGGTGTCGTGATCAACGACCTTCCGCTTCCGCCCGGCTACATCAGCCGGTACTCGTACGCCGAACCTCAACTACAGACGAACTAGACTTTGGGAGTCACCATGACACGTAGCGTCGCGTTCCGCCTTTTATGCGGCTTCATCATCATGACGCCGGTCGTCCCAACGGATGCCGTTGCGCAAGCGCCCGCTCCATCAGGGCGAATCGCCAACCTGAGCGAACTCGCGCTTGCGCCGGGCGATATGATCCGGCTCAGCTTCTGGCGGGAACCGGCCATGAACGGCGACTACCCGATTGACGAGAGCGGTCGCGTGGTTCTCCCTCTCCTGGGCGCCCGCCACGTCAGCTCCACCGCACCGGTCGAGCTGATCGACCGACTCACACAGGACTATGACGTTCACCTCAACAACCAGCAGGTGAACATCACGCTCTTGCGGCGCATCCGCGTCTTGGGGTCCGTGCAGAACCCAGGCGTTTACCACATCAATCCGACGATGACGTTGAGCGATGCGCTCGCGCTCGCGGGAGGCGCCACGTCCGACGGGAAGCTCAACGGCGTTCGGCTCCTCAGAGACGGGAACACGATTTCTACCAATCTCGAACGGGCCGGCCGACTCACCGCGGACATCCGATCGGGCGACCAGATCTTCGTCCCGGAGCGGAGCTGGTTCTCGCGACATAGCCGCGTCGTGGTCGGGGGCGTGCTATCTGCCGCGACACTCATCGTCACCCAGGCAATCTTTCGCTAGGCCAGGAGACCTTCGCGAACCATGACCGCGCCACTTCGCCGCCACCATCACCCCACCGAGGTCGCAACTGGGCGATCAACCGCCGCGGTGGCTGTCTCATCTCATGCGCTGCGCATGGCGGCAGATCTCACGGCCGTGTTGGCGGCGTTTGCGCTGAGTTACCATCTCTACACGGGACTCATCGCGACGGGGGTGATCGATCGCCCACTCCCGAATCAGGCGACGTATCTCGGCATCGCGGTCGTTATCGGCCTCATCTCCGTCATCACCTTTTGGAACCTCGGGGCGTATCGTGCCCGAGCCAGCGTTCTCAACCTCTGGGAATTCCAGGTCGCAGTCAAGGGATACATTCTCACCGCGGCATTCTTCTTTGCCCTTCTGTTCATCACGAACGGCAAGTATTCGCGCATCGTAATTGGACTTGGCCTTGTCATCGCTCTGCTCATCATCTTGCTCGAACGACGCGTGCTCGGAGGCCTCCAACGAAAGCTGCAGGTATCCGGCAAGATGGGGCGCCGCGTCCTCATCTATGGTTGCGGCGACGCCGGGACCCTGTTGATGAAGAAGATTGTTCAGGCCCCGCACGTCGGACGGACGGTCGTTGGGTTCATCGACGATACGACGGCACGCGGCCGGATGATCGAGTGTCGAATTACGCAGACCGATCGAACCGTCTTCTGCGCGCCGGTTCTTGGCAAGCTCACTGACCTCCGCGTGCTGGTGCACCAGCACGATATAGATGAACTGTTCGTGACGACATCGGCCTGCGAGGCGAGCCGATTTCCCGAAATTCTCGATCTCGTGCAGGAAAGCGACCTACAAGTCGCATTTGTTCCGCAACTCGGCGACGTTCGCGTCGACCAATTACAGGTCGAGGACCTGAGCGCGATCCCGGTGCTCCGGCCCCACGTGCTCCCCTCCCGCCCCCTGTACGTTTTCGCCAAGCGGCTCGTCGACGTCAGCGTCGCCTCTGTGTTGCTGATCATGACGTTCCCCTTATGGGCCGTGGCCGCCGCGCTGGTTCGACTCTCCGGCCCCGGTCCAATCCTGTTCAGCCAAAAACGAATTGGCCTGAACGGGGAGGCCTTTGATATCCTCAAGTTTCGGACGATGCGCACGGATGCCTCGCCCTACGCGACATCGCCGACCAACGACAGCGATCCGCGCATCACGCGCGTCGGGCGGATTCTCCGTACAGCTGGCCTCGATGAGCTGCCGCAACTCATCAACGTGATTCGAGGAGAGATGAGTTTGGTGGGTCCTCGTCCGGAAATGCCGTTCATCGTGGACAAGTACACGCCGCTCGAACGTCAGCGCCTGTGGGCGAAGCCGGGCATTACCGGATTGTGGCAGCTCAGCGCCGATCGAGCCGATGCGATTCACGCAAATCTCGAGTACGATCTGCACTACATCCGGCACCAGTCGCTGGTGCTCGATGCGCTCGTCCTCCTCGAAACGCTCTTCTTTACCATCGAGATCATGGTCAAGAAGACGACGAGAGGATTGGCACGTCGCTTCGGGCGCGTCTTCACGAGACCCCATCATGTTGCAGAGCCGTTAGGGAGACCGACGTTGGTCTCGGCCGAAGCCGGAGCATCCACTGGGATCGGCATCGGCCGCACTCGGCGGCTGCACGCGCACGATACCACGCTCCATGACACTCGGCGGTCGTCGTCGCTGCGCGCTCATCACGACAGCCGCACCTTGGGTTCGCAGGAATGATATTTCACCACGAAGGAGTAGCGATCAGATGTCTATGACCAGAGTCCTCGTGACCGGGGCCGGCGGCTTCATCGGTCACCACCTCGTCTCGTTTCTGAAGGCGAAAGGCTATTGGGTCCGAGGTGTTGATCTCAAGCATCCAGAGTTTGCCTCGTCGGACGCCGACGAGTTTCAGATCCTCGACTTGCGCCGCTGGCCCAACTGCCTGGAAGCGTGTAGGAACATCGACGAAGTGTATGCGCTTGCCGCGGACATGGGTGGGATGGGCTTCATCTCGGCAAACCACGCTCAAATCCTGCACAACAACATTCTTATCAGTACCCACACGCTGGAAGCGGCACGGCAAAGCGGGGTCACGCGCTACCTGTACTCGTCATCCGCCTGTATCTACCCTGAATATCGGCAGACGGACACCAACGTCGTTCCGTTGAAGGAAGAGCACGCCTACCCTGCGGAGCCCCAAGACGCGTACGGGTGGGAGAAGCTCATCACTGAGCGGCTCTGCCTGCACTATCAGGACGAGTTCAGCCTGGAAACGAGAATTGTGCGGTTCCACAACATCTTCGGACCATTGGGCACATGGACGGGTGGCCGCGAAAAGGCACCCGCCGCGATGTGTCGCAAAATCGCGTTGGCCAAGCTGACCGGCGAAACGGCGATCGAGATCTGGGGCGACGGAGAACAAACTCGGTCCTTCTGTTATATCGACGACTGCGTCGAAGGGATCTACCGGCTGATGCGATCTGATTACCGTGAGCCGCTCAACCTCGGACAGGATCGGATGGTCTCGATCAACGAGCTGGCGGACATCGTGGCACGCATGGCACAGGTAAGTATCTCGAAGGAGCACGTCGAGGGCCCAGAGGGAGTCCGCGGCAGGAATTCTGACAACACGCGGTTGGCGGAAGTCTTGGGATGGACACCTCAGATTTCACTCGAGGATGGGCTCGCTCGCACGTATCAGTGGATCGAGGATCAGGTGCGGCGCGATCTGGGTCGCGCAGCCGATCGAGGAAATGTAGCGGCGTGACCGTTACGTCCGAGCAACGCGCCGGCCTGTGCGGCGAGCTGCCGGGGCGTAGATCCATCACCGAAACCTCGCACGACCAGCCCGAGCGAACCAATGTTCTCGGTGTTGGTGTGAGCGCCATCAATCTGGCGGGAGCCGTGCGTCACATCGACACATGGATTGAGCGGCGGGAGTCGCGCTATGTCTGTGTCACCGGTGTCCACGGAGTGATGGAGAGCCAGCGGGACGCCGCGCTTCGGCAGATCCATAACGACGCCGGCCTGGTGACCCCGGATGGGATGCCACTCGTGTGGTTGAGCCGCCTGGCCGGGTTCGACGAGGTCGACCGGGTCTACGGGCCCGATCTGATGCTGGCGCTGTGCAAACCATCCACCCGCCGGCAATACCGACACTACTTCTACGGGGGAGCACCCGGCGTGCCCGAACGGCTCGCCAGGCAACTGCAGCAGCGGTTCCCGGGGCTCATCGTCGCAGGCACCTACTCCCCACCGTTCCGGCCGCCCACTCCGGAGGAAACAGCCGCGACCGTCACCCGAATCAACGATGCCAATCCCGATATCGTGTGGGTTGGGCTCAGTACACCCAAACAGGAGCGGTGGATGGCCGCGCATGTCGGGCGTTTGACCGCCCCGGTCCTCGTCGGCGTGGGCGCGGCATTCGATTTTCACGCTGGCTTGAAGAAACAAGCCCCGCGCTGGATGCAGCGGAGCGGACTCGAATGGTTCTTCCGGCTGCTGTCGGAGCCCCGCCGGCTGGGACCGCGGTACCTCGTCAACAATCCGCTCTTTGTGTGGCGCATCCTGCTGCAGCAGGTCGGATTCGGGGGCCACGCCAGCCCGTTCCCGAGACACGAGTCATAGGGACATTTTCCGACAGTACAATCCCTCGGCGAACGACGTCGGCGAGTTACATTCTACGCCCCGGAGCCGAAGGAGCGCCCACAGCGTATCCGCCGAGAACCAGGGCTTTGCCGCCTGTGATCGGAACGTGTCGAGGATCGTGTCGACCTTCCGGCGACATGTCGCTTCATCAATCGGCACGTAGACGTTGGGGGAACCGAGGTCCCCTTCGTACTTCGGTATCTCGTATTCCATGATGAGATGATCACGGAACACATTCCACGTCAACTCTGCGAGTGTTCGGTGATCTTGATGCACGTCCTCGCGACGGTGGGTGAAAATCACGTCAGGTGATACCCCCTCACCGACTTTCCGCAACACCGATTTGATCTCCTCCCCGTCGTACGGGAACAGGCTATCGCGGAACTGCTCCACGGCGATCGACTTCGCGCACGCGCCGTCGAGAAACGCCCGAGCACTCTCCGTGGCCTCGCACTCCCGGACGCCCGCACCGCTGAACACGACCCAGTGCACAGCAATGTCTCGCCGCTCCGCCAGCAGGCGTAGCACCGTTCCGCCGCACCCTATTTCGATATCGTCCGGGTGCGCACCAATGCACAAGACCGTCCCAACCGGTCCGAGGTTCAGGGGTAGCATGGAAACCTAAGCAGATTTGCGCGGGCGAGACTCGCCGCTCGACAAGCCTCTCGGCGTGAGGCGCCGAGTGTCCTTCGTCCACACGAGCCACGGTGCGTCACCGGCTTCATAGAGATCGTCGAGTTCCTGTTTCTCTTTGAACGTATCCATGCAACTCCAGAACCCGTCGTATTTCAGCGTGCAGAGACGCTGCTGCGCAATGAGACGCTGGAACGGTTCCTCAACGAGCTCGTCGCCGTTCTGGAGATACCGGAAGATGTCCTTGCCAAATATGAAAAATCCGCCGTTCATCCACACGTCGGATTCCTCGATGGGTTTGATGGACCGTACGATGCCGTGCTGATCAACTTTTGCCGCGTGGAAACTGTGACGTGGTTTTACCGACAAGAACGCTGCCGTCGCCCGTTTTTCGTGAAATAACTCCACCAGATCCGGCAAGTGGAGATCCGTCAGTCCGTCGGTGTAGTTGGCCAGAAACGCCGCGTCGTCCTGGAGAAACGGCTGAACGGCCTTGAGACGTTCACCGATGTTGGCCGTAATGCCGGTATCGACAAAGGTGATGTTCCAATCATGGATATCGCTGTTCAGCAGACTGACCTCGCCCCTGCCGCCCGAGAGGACGAAGTCGTTGGACAAGCATTCGTCGTAGTTCAGGAAATACTCCTTGATGACGTCCGCTTTCCAACCAAGGCACAAGATGAAGTCTTTATGCCCGAAATGGGCATAATACTTCATGATATGCCAGAGAATGGGCCGGTACCCGATCTTGACCATGGGTTTGGGCGTCGATTCCGAAAACTCCCGGAGCCGCATGCCGAACCCGCCACAAAACAGGACGACTTTCATGTGAGTCGATTCGTCTCGGTCGTCACAAGTACCCGTTTCTCGATCACGAGTGAACCGTCAACTCCGGGATCGGCACCACGAACTGCCCACCCCAGGTCCGGATATGATCGAGCTGCTGCATGATCTCGTCCTTGAGATTCCAGGGTAGGATGAGTACGTAGTCCGGTCGCGTCTCCGCGATCTTCTCGGGTTTATACACTGGGATCCGGGAACCCGGCAGAAACGTGTTTTGTTTCATGGGATTCCTGTCTACCGTGTAGTCCAGAAAATCCTGCCGGATCCCGCAATAGTTCAGCAGTGTGTTGCCTTTCCCCGGCGCTCCATATCCGACCACCTGTTTGCCTTCCCGCCGCACTTGAATCAGGAATTCCAACAGCTTTCGCTTCGTCTCTTCCACTTGCTTCCCAAAGCGCGTATACGTATCGAGCTTCGTCAACCCGGCAGCGATTTCCCGTTCGTGCATCTGCTGTACGGTGTCGCGCACGGGTTTGGCCGAGTCCGCTTCGTGGCGCACGTAGATCCGGAGCGATCCACCATGCGTGGGGAGTTCCTCGACATCGAAAATCGTCAGACCATGCTTTGCGAAGACTTGCTCGAGGGTCAGCAGCGAGAAGTAGCAGTAGTGCTCCTGATAAATCGTGTCGAATTGGTTCTCGGCGAAGAGTCGCATCAGGTGTGGGAACTCGACGGTGATGACGCCATCGTGGCGGAGGAGTTGCTGCATGCCGGCGACGAAGTCGTTGAGATCGGGCACGTGGGCCAAGACGTTATTGGCGATGAGAAGATCCGCCTGCGTCCCCGCTTGGACGAGCTCGGACGCCGTCTGGCGCCCGAAGAACTTCGCGATGGATTTGACGCCTTTCGCCTTGGCGGCCTCGCCAACGTTCGCCGCCGGCTCGATCCCAAGTGCCGGAATGTTCTTGTTGACAAAGAACTGCAGGAGATAGCCGTCGTTGCTGGCGATTTCGACGACCTGGCTGTTTTCGCCGAGCCCCAATCGCGCGGTCACCATGTCGGCGTACCGCTCAGCATGAGCAACCCAGGAATCGGAAAAGGAGGAAAAGTAGGCATAGTGACTGAAGATCGCTTCTCCACTCACATGCTCGAGCACTTGAACGAGGTAGCACTCAGTACAAACGAAAGCCTTCAACGGATAGAACGGCTCATACTGCCCAAGTTGGTCCTCCGTGACACGATTCTGACACAAGGGGGAAAGCCCCAGGTCGACGACAACATGCTCGAGTGCCGCACTGCAGAAACGGCACTCGGCTGCCGGAGCGGGTGATTCTACGTCGGTTCTACGCATTGCAAATCATGTCCTCGATAGGTCGATGTTCTTGTCATCGCTACGGTGTCAACTGGCTCGGCGGTGGCTGTCGCGCACCGTCGAAAACTGGGGCGTCCTCGCAAGCTGCTTGTGGCGTTCGATGACCGCGTCGGGCATGTGCGACCGGTCAGTCCCGCGTAAGTAATCCATCATCGTCGTCCCCGTGCATTCGCTATCGACGTTGGGGGCGCCGGTGTCCGCCATGACCTCATCCCAATGAACGGTCCGGAAATCGATGCTGATCCGCGTTTCCCCGGAGGTATTCGGCACGGTGGAATGCAGGTGGGCCGCGGAGAAAATCAGCAATCCTCCCGCAGGCTGGATGATGCGCAGCTGAGGATCCAGCTCCAGGTCTTCGAGCGCTTCGGACTGCCGTCGGGTGTCCTGCTTGACCTGCGAGGCGGCGGCTTTTCTCCCGGTCTCGTTCCACTCTTGATAGTCGAATTCCGCGGAGCTGTTCCGAACGGGCTGATTCCAATAGCGTGTATGGAACGCCATGGTGTTGTCCGAGTGGATGTCGTACACCGGCAACCACCAGTTGAGCTGACACATGGGCGGAGAGTACCACGTGTCGCGGTGTGGCTTGAACGCGTACGCCAGACCCGACTTGAGATAGTCGCCGCTCGTGGCGGTTCGCAATCGCGGTACGTCGAAGTAAGTCTTCTCCATATCGCACTGGAATTCAGCCAGCAACCCCTGGATCAGCGTTTTGGATTGTGGATGATGGATGAAGCTGGGCTTCAACTCCGCAAGGATCGCAACGTACTCATCCACAGGTAGCTCATCTTGCGCCGTTCGGGGATCCAGCGGCGCAAACGCCTCTTCCGCCATTGATCTGGCGTGGGCACACAGCGCTTCCGTACTCGCTGTCGGTGTGTAGACGAACAGCTGACCACCATAGAGTTCCGCGCGCCTACGGTCGTCATCGACAAACCTATTGAAGTACACAGTGTTCATGGCCCTTCAACTCCTCTGTTAACCCAGTCGACGTAAGTGTGGTTGGAGCACGGGGGGCTCCGTCTCAACCGAACTGCCACCCGTTACAGGACGCGGCCCGAGCGTCACCTGTCGGAGCAAGTCGTGCCCACAGAGCGCCGACGCCGCCTCGTGAATCGCTTCAAACGGTAGTCCTGAGCGCTCGGCCACGGACAGCAAGTCATACCGTCCGTCCGAGAGATTGAGCGTCCACAGCACGGCCTGCTGCATCAGTTGCTTACTCTCGGCAGTGCCGTATGCGTTGTAGAGGCCTAGTGGTCCCAACCGCGGCTCACCCCGTGGCTTTTGATTCACGTACGTGTCGTTGTGCTCCAGCACACGCGTGACGGCGACACACGTCGCCAACGACTCCGCGAGGGACGAGGCCTGCACGAGATCCAGGTTGTCCGCTGACGTGTGATACTCCGGGTATTCGCCGTTCGGCGTCCGCATCAGGCAGCCGACCGGGAGATTGAAACCGGGGGAGCAGAACTGCCGCTCGTCGTACCCGATTGGTGCGTAATCTCGGACGGCAAAGTCGGCGCCGCGAGAACGTAAGACCTGCGGCACGACGCGATCGATCTCCGCGTTTCCCTCGCGACTCTTCTTATAGGTGAATGCCCCAGTATCCCCAAGTAGCGATAGCACCAACCCGTGTCTGATACGATCGACGCGATCGGCGTTTTCACTGAGCCACGTGATCGCGCCGATCGTTGCCGGGATGAAGATGAATCGGTACGTGTAACGCCGTCTGACGTCGCTTAGACATCGAGCGAGATGTGTGGCTACGGCGATGCCAGAAAGGTTGTCGTTCGCGAGCGACGGGTGGCAGATATGCGTCGAGATCAGCACCTCGTCTTCTGCCGAGCCTGGGAGAAGCACCTCGCCATAGGTGAGCGAGCCGTCTCCATGGCTCGCATCGATCACAACTTCATACGTCTGCTCGCCTCTGGCTTCCAGCTCCAGGAACTGTCGATGGCTCAGGCAGAACCCCCAGCGCTCGTCGAAATACGCCGTGCGATACGGGATCCAATCTGGGAATTCGGGCAGCGAGCAGAGGTGCTCGCGCAGGGTACTCCACGGCATCGTTGACCTGACGCCGGTACTGTAGTTTACCACGTGCAGATTCGACTCCCGGGCGTCGATCACCTTCCGCCCCGAGGCGTCTTTGACGAACGCGTCACGGAAGGTCCACTCCTTGGGCACTTCCCAATCCAAGACTGAAGTTCCAGTGGGCACTTCATGGATCTCGAGCGGAATCTGTTCAGACAGGATCGACAGCGTTTCGCGAACGCCGTCGCCCGTGGTGCTGCGACAAATCGGATACAGCCGTTCGACGAGATCGAACATCTCCGCGCCACCCTCCGCGAGATGCGGCGCCGATGACACTGCCGACTTCATCCTCGTCATCCTACCGCAGCCATCGGTTGCGGGCCGGCGTCCCGAGGCTGATTGTAGCGCCGGTACACTGACTGCGTGGGCTGACCGATCAAGAACCGCTCGACCCCGTCCTCCAAGGCTCGCCCGTACACCGCGAGGGCGCCGTCGATCGCCTCCACCGTCCGATCGATGTCGTCGTCCGTGTGCGAGTAGCTCACCACAAACGACGGACCGATGATTCCTCGAGCGATCAGTTCCTGGAGAAACAGGCTTCGAAACGCCTGTGACGCTTCACCGTCTCGATCCTTCGTCGCAAACACCAGGCTGCACGGTTTGCCCACGATCTGAACAAAGCCGGAGAGACCGTGCGCATCGATCACTTGATCGGCTCCCGTTGCAAGGCGGGTGCCTTGTCGATACAGGTGTTCGATGACGGGCTCGGTACGATACACTTCCATGGTCGCGATTGCCGCGGCCAAGGCATGCGTCTCCGCTCCGTGCGTGGTCGAAAGAAGAAAGACCCGTTCCCGATCATGGGTGAGTCCTCCCAGCTCCATGATCGACCGCTTCCCAACGAGGGCGGAGACGGAGAACCCGTTGGCAAGCGCCTTACCAAACGCCGAGAGGTCGGGGACGATATTGTAGTACTTCTGCGCTCCCCTCACATGCCATCGGAACCCCGTGATCATCTCGTCGAGGATAAACAGCGCGCCGTGTTGCCGGCACAATCGCTGCACTTCGTGTAAGAAGTTCCCTTGGGGGTCGTCGTATTTTACCGGCTCCATGATCAAGCAGGCGATCTGGTCGGGATGCCGGGCGAACAGCGCCTCGACGCTGCCGACGTCGTTGTACCGAAAGCCCACCGAGAGGTCCTTGACGCACTGCGGAATGCCGGCGTCGAGAGGCGTGGTGCCGATGAACCAATCGTGGGTGGCGAAAAAAGGATGATCGGTGCAGAGGCCAATGAGGTCGCGACCGGTATACGCTCGCGCCAACTTGACGGCCGCGGTCGTCACCGACGACCCGTCCTTCGCGAACTTTGCCATCTCCGAGCCTTCAATGAGGTTCACGAGCATCGATGCGCACTCGACTTCGAGGGGAGATGGTCGGCCAAAATTCGCTCCGTGCTGCATGGCTTCCTGCGCAGCCCGCACGACCGGTTGAAACGCGTGTCCCAACGTCACGCACCGGTTCCCCATCCCGTATTCGATGTACTCGTTGCCGTCTACATCCCAGACGTGACACCCCAATCCACGGGCAATGAACCCGGGCGAGAGGGAGGGATACTGATCGTCGCCCTTTGCGTACGTATGACACCCGCCAGGGATCAACGCGTGGGCAAGTCGCTGCAGCTGCTTCGATCGCGTGAAGTCCATCGACAGCTACTCCGACAATAGAGGGAAAGCGGACGGCCCGCCGCCGCATCGCGTTCGGGCGGACACCGTGCCGCCGCGCGGGCGACGATCTCTACGACAGCGCATCGACGACCTCCCGCTCTCCACCCAGCGATTCCTCGTACGAGGTGATCTGCCTTTGACCCAAGTCACGCACACCCCGAGGGTCATCGAAATACTGACGGTACCACCTTGCCGCTTCCAGCAGCGTCTCGTGCACACTCCAGCGGGGACGCCATTGAAGCTGCCAAATGGCCTTGTCGACGGCCAGGCGCAGGATGTTCGACTCGTGCGGGGCGGCTGCATCACTGACGTCCGTCCACGAGCCACCACCCCAATGCTGCAAAAACTGAACCACGATATCCCTCACCGGCAGCTCGTTTCCGGGAAGCGGCCCAAAGTTCCAACCGCTGCACAACGCAGGGTCATCTGACTCGAGAAGACGTCCGGCCAAGGTGAGATAGCCGCTCAACGCTTGGAGGACGTGCTGCCACGGACGAAACGCATTGGGATTGCGAACGAGTACGGGCTTGTTGTCCTCCAGAGCCTTGACGACGTCGACGATGAGCGCGTCCGGGGTCCAATCCCCTCCCCCGATAACGTTTCCCGCCCGGCCTGACGCCAGCTTGATTTGGTGATCTTCCACACGTTCAGGAGGAAAGAACGACCGGCGGTAGCAGCGGATGACCAGCTCCGCCGCCCCTTTACTCGCTCCGTACGGGTCGTACTCTCCCATGGCATCTTCTTCCCGATACCCCCACACCTGCTCCCGGTTCTCGTAGCATTTATCACTTGTGACCGCGACCACAACGCACGGCTTCCCGAGATGCCTCACCCCTTCCAGCACATTGAGCGTGCCCATCGTGTTGACCTCAAAGGTCTCTGCAGGGATGCGATACCCTTCCCGCACGATCGATTGTGCAGCGAGATGGAACACGACGTCGGGCGCCGCATTCTGCAACGCAGCGTGGAGCCTTGCTTCGTCACGGACATCGGCCTCATGGTGCCCAGACAAGCCGTCGCGAATCCCGGACACCGTGAAATTGTTCGGCTCGGTCGGTGGCGCTAAGGCGTAGCCGGTCACGCGAGCGCCAAGCCGCTCGAGCCACATACACAACCAAGAGCCCTTGAATCCTGTGTGCCCCGTCACAAAAACCGAGCGGTCGACAAACGATTCGGCAAATGGAACGGTCACGACGCCCTCTCTACCCGTGAAAACCATTGCATCTCGCCACATTTCCCCGTCAGGGTGACGCTATTCGGCACCTCAATTCACACGTTTTCGGCCGGCCCGGCCATGAGCACCGTCACAGCAGATCCGTCCGGAGGTCATGGCAGGATCTCCAGTCGCGCCACATCGAGGTTCACCTCATACAGCAAACATTTGACATGCGTCCAGAACCCCGACGGGAGAAACGAGACCTTCGTCAGCCACGCACAGCCCGACAGGGCGTCGGGTTCGTTCGCCGGCAGGACGTACGCAATCTTCAGCGACCGGGGCGTCCGAATGACCGAAGCCCGGATCTGATCGAGCACGGCGGACAGGACCTCGCCACGGAAGGGATTGAACATGAAGACCGTGGTCACCGAACCTGGAAGCCGGTACGCGGCCGCATCGGCGTTGACGATGCGGACGTCGCGGCAGCGCAAGTGCGGCAGCGCGCTGTGCACGTTCTTGTCCGCGATAGCACAGAGGGATCGCGACCGCTCCACCCCAATGATCACCCGAAACGGGCGGAGGGCCGCGAGAATCAATGCGCGGCCCTTGCCACATCCGTAGTCGAGGAACACATCCGCACCCGGCCGGATCTGGAGGTGGTCGAGCATTGTCTCAAAGCAGCGGATATCGATCGGTTCGTATCCGAGATGGTCACCGTCATCACCCACCGAAAAGCCGTGGTCGAGCTTTCCCGTTTGCACCCCCAGCTTCCATTCGCGGTACCGCGACGATACTTGATAGGAGAACCAATTTGCCGTGTGAGCAAGACCTCCCCGATACCACCGGCGCACGAGTTCACCCGGCAGTTTGATGACATTCGGCGTTTTTGGGGTTCGTTTTGACATCACACGGGAGTCAATAGCGGTTGCCGGCCGCCTTGACGCGCACGGCAACCATGTGGTCTAGCTGGATTTTTCGGGGTGCGAGTAGCGGAGCGTGCTACCCGGTTACTGCAACGCCGTTACCGGCGTCACCGCGCGTCTCGAACGTCCGGCAGCGTGGTCCTGCCGGGCGGCGTCGCGTCATTCGTGGAACCAGAACTTCAAGCGCACGCCACCCAACTCTCGACTCAGCAGGTCGAGGACCGCGTACAGAAAGACCAGCGCGCCTACCATCTCCAAGGCTTCTTCCACAGCCTGTTCGAAGGTGTGTCCGTACGAGAACACGCCCGCTGCTTCGGAGCCGTGCGCCGACATTACTAATCCGGCAAGCAACTCCATGCCGATGGCGCCGACGACGAACACAGTTCCGGCCGCAATGAACAGGCGCCGAGTCCGTGGATCGATCTCGCGCAGGAACCCGGCAAAGCCGATTCCCACGAGTGCGACCAGTATCGAGCCGGGAATCACCCAGGCGAAGTACAGCAAGCCGCCGGTGTTCAGGAGTTCACGAAGTGGCTTGTCGAACATTTCGTGGATCATGATGGCTTCGTCGACGGCCATGAATAGCATCAACCCGCTCAGCGCACACCAGTGTTTTACCAACGGTTGACCGGTCTGGCGCTTGAGCAATGCGACAATGCCGACCACGACGGCATTGAGCAGCAGGACCAGCGACGAGTACCAGTTGGCCAGGCTTGGCTCAAAACCCAGATCGAACCGGTGCATCAGTCGCGCGAGCCGGTGGTCCGGGTCCGGCGCGACATGATAGATGACGATGTTGGCTACCGTCCCGAGCGTTATCAACACCACGATGACGGACACCAGAACCTTTGCGACGGTTCGTGGCCGCAGATGAAAATCGAGCCATGGGAGTCGGCCAGCGACGATGACGCCGGCCGACCCGGCGGCGGCGCGTCCGGGACGTGGCGCCTCGGATGGTGCGGCGTGGTCAGGTGCTGAGTTCATACGTTCTCTCGGCTTGTCTCTTGGAAACCAGTTAAGAGGCGCGATACCGAATCGCTTGCCCGTGAATGACGGATGTGAACTCATCGATCAGCACATCCATCTCCGACTCTGTGAGGTCACCCATGACCGCGATCCGGACGATCGCATCTTTCAGCGACGCTTGCCCAGGGTAGACGATAAATCCTTGCTGCGCGAGCTGCCCGGCCAGACGGTCATAGGTCAAGCCCTCCGGCATGATGAACGAGCTCAACATGGACGCGTAGTGGCGGTGGTCACCGAGGAGCAACTCGAACCCCAGGCCCGAGAGTCCCATCCGAACCCTCCGAGACAGCTGCCGATAGCGGCTGCGGCGCGCCGCCCATCCCCCGCTGTCCTGCAACTCAGCCAGCGCTTCGTCGAGTGCGTACATCGCCTGTACCGCCGGAGTGAACAGTGGGTAACCGTCATCCTGCGCTTTCCGGTGGCGAAACAGGTCCAGGTACAGCGTCGTCGCTCCCGTCGGGCCGTCCGCAAGAACGGCGTCCTCCGCGACCACAAAGGACACGCCCGGTACTCCGTGGAGACACTTATTAGCCGTTGCAGCACACGCCTGGACGTTCCACTGCTCGAACGCAATGGCCTCGGCACCGAAGCTGCTGACAGTGTCGAGGAGCAAGGGAACATCATGCGCTTTGCACAACGCGCCAAGCGAGTCGAGGTCGTTGAGCCGGCCCGTCGTCGTCTCGTGATGAACGGCGATGACGTGCGTAATGTCGCGGTCGGATTCGAGCGTCCGCGCAACGGCGGTCGTATCCACCGGCTCGGTCCAGGCCGCTTTCACCAGAACGAACGGTTTCTGCTGAATCGCGAGCATGTCCGCCACCCGCTCCCCGTATACGCCGTTTGCAGCGACCAATGCCTTTCCGTTTGCTGGAATCAACGAGCCAACCATCGCCTCGACCGCCGCGGTTCCAGATCCGGAGAGCAACACCGCCGTATAGTTGGATGCAGTTTCCGCATACACGTTGGTGAGGTTCGCGCGCACGGCAGCCTGAAGATCTGTAAACGTAGCTTCACGATGACACAGGTCCTCACGTGTCAGCGCGCGGCGGACCCGGTCGCTGAGCGTGACCGGACCCGGATTCAGCAGGCGTTTGCGATATCTCATGACCATGCCCCGATTCCCAACTGGCGCCGCAGTCGCGATGCCACCTGGTCCGGCGTCACGGTTGGCCGTGGCAATTTCCGATTCGCCCTCGGTAGCGTCTTCACGTGTACGAAGGTCAGCTGCTCGCGTACGTCGCGTATCACATCCGTGAGCTCGGAGAGGGTGTCGCTTCGCAGCACATAGGGATAGCCACACGCACTTGCAATCGACGCAAAATCCACGGTTGGTGCGACCGTTGCCTGCCGCCCCGTCGAATCATGCACGGCGTTGTCCAGGAGAATATGTGTCAGGTTGGGCGGTTGCTCGTGTCCGATGATCGCGAGCGCTCCAAGCCGCATGAGCGCGCTTCCATCGCCGTCGAGCACAACCACGCGGCGATTCGGCTGGGCGATGGCCAGCCCAAGGCCAAGACTCGAAATGCATCCCATCGAACCCACCATGTACAGCTGGTTCGGGCGGTCGCCGAGCGCGAACAGGGCTCGCCCCGTGTAGCCGGTCGTCGCGAGCACCACGTCGTCGTCATGGACAGCGTCCTTGACAGCGCACAACACATGATCAGGCTCGTGCCGCCGTGAGATCGCTCGTTCTGGCACCAGCGCCTTGAGCTGGAAATGCCGATCGAAATCGGGCTGGGTCTCAAGTGTCCGCGTGGCCACGGTGCCTTTTTTCATGATCAGCCCGTAGGGGGTGCGTGCGGTCCGCATGTGTGCCGCCGCGCGCTGCACGACCGATGGAATGTCGACCTCCCGCTCCGGGAACATCTCCCATGGAATTCCCATCAAGTCGAAGAGCGCTGGGGTGATTCGTCCCATCGTGGCATGCTGTGGTTCGTCGGGTGCGCCATCAGGCTGCCCGCGCCATGTCGCAATGACCAACACGGGGATCTTGAGCGTCGATGTCAAAGACGTTAACGGGTTCACGGCGTTGCCAAACCCGGAGTTTTGGAACATGACCGCGCTGTGTACGCCACCCAACTCGGCGCCACACGCGATAGCAACCGCATCCCCCTCGTTGGCCGCGCCGACGTACCGGATGCGCGGATCATCGATCGCCATGTTGATGAGCGGCGTGAGATAAGAACAGGGGACGCCCGACAGCAGTCCGAATCCGGCGTCGAGCAGGTGTCCGATGAAGGTGTCGGCCTGAATCATTGGAAGCTGCTCCCGACGAGCACATCGTCAACCGTGTCCACGTCCAGCCAGTTACCGGTCGTGTAGATCACTCGAATGTCATGTCCTGACTCCAGAATCACTCGCAGCAGCCCGGCCATGTTCATCGACCGGCGCTGCTCCGCATCGGTCTCAATCGCCTGCAGGAGATCCCGGAGAACGGCAGCACCGGCCGACGACACCCAGAGAAATCCCATCCACTCCCCGTGGATGTTTTCGCGGTCGAGGTCGTCCGAGACGTTCTTCAGCGTGATCGCCTCGCAGACGGCGGTGCGGGAATTCGGGTGCGAGCAGGTGACGTAATCGGCGTGTCGTTCGCGGTTTCGACTTGCCCGCCAGTTCGCGTCCACCATGACGCCGAAATCGGCGTCGAGTTCCATCAACTGCTGGGGGATGAATTTCTTGAACAGCACATCGCCGTAGGAGATGATGCAGGGGCCGTTGAGACCGGGCAGCGCTTTCGCAAGCGAGCACGCCTCCCCGGTGCAATCCGGCTCATCGTTGTCGTGGTAGGTCAAGCCCGTGAAATTGATCGCCTCCTTTTTGTAACCGCGTACAACGGCTATGTCGCGTATCCCGGCAGCACGGTACGTGGCGACGATGCGAGACAGGATCGGCTGCCCGGCGATCTCGACCATGCATTTGGGTTTGTCGGCCGTCAGGTCACCAAGCTCTCGTCCTGCGGCAGTCGCAAGCACCACGGCACGTGTCGGATCAGTCGTGTTGGGTAGATATCGTTTTTCGGCCTCAGCCAGCTCGGGGGCACCCTGGATACGGAAGACCTCCGACAGGGGCGCAACACGATCTTCGACGTTCACGAGCGATTCGTCTTCGTAGATCCGTTGGGCAGTCCCCTGCATGCTCGTGATGCACGAGCGCATGAGGTGATTGGCCCAAATGACGCACGAAAAGCCAAACTCCCTAAACACGTCAGTCGGTGTCGCGTAGTACTTGGTGGGAACAATCACCACCGGGAGCCGGTCGCCCCATTCCCGCTTGAAGGCTAACACCTCCTGCGGCGAGCGCTGTGCCGAGTGCATTAGGATCGCATCGGCCCCGGCGAGACGGTATGCTTCGGCTCGGCGGATCGCCTCGGCCAGCCCCCATCCCGCGATAAACGCTTCAACGCGCGCCACCACAACGAAGTCGTCCGATGTCTGTGCTTCTTTACCTGCGCGGATCCGTCCGCAAAACTCTCCGATGTCGGCGAGCGGCTGGGTTGTACCGCGTAGGAAGCTGTTTGTCTTTGGAAAGATCTTGTCCTCGATGCAGACACCGGCAATCTGCCGCTGTTCGAGTTTGCGCACGAGGCGCCGCATATTGTTGAAGTTGCCGTATCCGGTATCTCCATCCACGAGAATGGGGATCGATGTCCCGTCACTCATGAATTCGAGCACTTCGAGCACCTGGGTCCACGAGGCTTCGTTCGAGTCACGGACACCCAATGCCGCGGAAATCGACAGGCCACTCGCCCAGAGGGCTTCGAAGCCGGCCTCTTCGGCGATCTTTGCGCTGAGACCGTTATGGGCCTCCATGAGGAAAGTGAGCTCCGGGCGCACCACGAGTTCACGGAGGATCGCCGCCTTGGAGCGGCCCCCGGACGACGACCCGGATGTCTCGGTCACGACCTGCGCAGCCGGCCTATCGAGCGCGTCCACGGTCGCAGGCCTGACACCATCACCCGTGGTCGGCGCCGAGCTCGCGTCTCCATTGCCAGTACCGTTGCCGTTGCCCCTGCCGTTCCCGACAGCGGCCACGTCGGACAACACCATGCGATGTTTCCCAGCCGCAGTCTGTGGCAGCTCATCCACGACCGTTACTCTCACGGGATATCCCTCCACCAGCTCCATCAACCGCTCGGTCAGCCAGGTCGTATCGATGACCGTGGCTGGATCACTCGGCTCAACCGACGCCGTGATCCCACCATCCGCATGCTGGCGCACTCTGAACCGTCTGATTCCGGATTGGCCATACTTGAACAAGGCATCAAACGTCGCGGAGTGGACGTAGCGCCCTGACTGGGTGACAACGAGGTCGTTGTTCCGGCCCGACACATTCGACAGCACGGCAAATCCCTCGTCCGGAAGCTTGACCGGGGCGTCGGTCACGTCTTCAATGGCATAGCGCAGAATCGGAAACGATGGGTTGGTGAGCACTGAGATGACGATGTCATGTCGTCTGTCCTGACGTAGCGACGATTCGCAGAGAACGAGATCTTCACGCACACGGAGCGTGCGGTCTGGATGCTCGTACGCGGTGAGGCCACATTCGTGCGATCCGTATTCCACGGTTGCCGGGACGCCGAACGTGCGCTCAATGGAGTCAACCATGTAGGAAAACGCCGGCTCCCCGGTCAACGTAAACATCTTCAGCGAATCGCACTGAAACTGAACGGCCTCTGCTTCCCGGGCGAGCAAGTGGAGGGCGCTGCCGTATCCGTATATCGTGCGCGGTCGGAATGCCGCAATTTGAGCGAGGTACTGCCGGAGGTTGTCATGACCAAGCTGGTACGCCGACAGACGGAGACGGCCGCGGAGCCGGTCCTCCAGCCGAGTCTGCACCGCGTCGACCCGACCGGCCAGGCCGGGCGCGAACGAGGCGCTATGGCCCCAAAGCACAGCCGTCCGATCGAAAATGTCGCAGCCCCACATCTCCAGGTGGCGGTATTTTGCTCGCATGACTTCTTTGTGCGCGGCGTGCGACCAGTACACGCGCATGGGGGTTCCGGTCGAACCGCCCGTCCGCCACCACGTCCCAGGCTCCACGCGTTCGGAGAGACACGCGTCAGGGTTTGCCTGCACCGACGCCTTGCTCAGGACCGGAACACCGGCCTTGAACGCCTCCAAGGTCGAAAAACTCGACGGTAGATCGGAACGCAACGCGAGCGATCGGTAGTACGGCACGTGCGCGACGGCATGCGACCAAACTGCATTCAGCCGCTGGAGTTGGAATGATTCGATCTGGTCCCGCGACCAGCGTTCGCGCTCAGCGAGCGTGGCAAGGGACCGATAGGCTTGTTGAAATCGGGGTAGATAGCGAATCAGTTTCATGAATCAGCTCAACTAAGCAGACGGTTGATGCATGGGACCTGGCGAAATGAGGCGAGCAAACACGATCGCTTTCATCAGCACATTCACGATGTGACCTGCAAGCAGGCTTACGGCGCCCCCGAGAATTCCCCACTGGGACACCAGTGGCAGCGCGATGATGAACGTCACGACGATGGACACGACGCGGGCTTTGAAGTTGACGTCCGGGCGCTCGAGCGCCTTGAGTCCGCTTGATAACGGGATGCTGCAGGCGCTCAACAAAGCTCCCATTCCAAGAACCGCGATCACCAGGCCCTGGCCCCCGAACTTGTCGCCGTACAGCAGCGTCATAGCAACGTCGCCGAGCGCGAACACGAGGAGGACGAAGACGCCCATGAGTGTCCCGACAAACGCGATGCTTCTCTTGACCATGGTGAGCAATTGCGTCCGACCACCGGAGGCAAGCGAGTTTGCGCTCTCGGGGTCGATGAGGCTGCCGAGCCCGAGGATGAGCGGGTTGGAGAAGAGAATGATGCTCTCCGCCGCCGCGTAGAGCCCGGTTCCCCCAGCGCCCACCAGCAGCCCGAGGATCCAATACATGAGATACCCGTGGACGACCCCGCCAACCTGGCCCGCACACACCCATCTGCCAAACGCCCAGCTGCGACGCCACTCGGCACCGACGTGTCTCAGGCGGATCACCAGCGTCTTGCGCGATACGACGAGCCACGTGATTCCCGACGCGGAGCATGCCACACCAATCGTCACGTACGCACTCACGGCCGACAGGGCTCCTCGCCACGCGAGCAGCAGGAGCACGATGATCTGCATCCCGGCGGTCACCGCATCGATCGTCAACACTGTGCCCATGTTGAGATGTGCGAACGCGACGCGCCTTGCAAACTCCCGAAGCAGGACGAACGGAATAATTGCGGCAAGAACCCAGAGGATCGTCGCGAGCTGGGGGGAACCAAAGCCTCCAAGCCACACGAGTACAGCGCTCGCCGCCAGGACGACCATCGCCGCCACCCCGAGCATGAGGTGGTGGACAAGCACGCTCCCGATGTATTCGGCCCCCTCGTCTGCACGCCTTCGCTGCGCGAACATCGTATACGGTGTGGTGACCAGGGATTCCTGTACCACGATGGTGAGAATCAACGCCGCTACCGCCAGCGAATAGAATCCAAGCTCCGCCGGTCCGGCCGCCCGTCCCACCAGGATCGTCGTGAAGAATCGCGTGCCGCTGATGATGGCTTGATCCAGCAACGCCACGGAACCCTTTCGCGCCATTGGTCCAAAGGTCCCGACTTTCGCGGCGATCCCTTTCCACAACGCCGGCGGCGATGGCTGTGCCGCGATCGCCATCAGCAGAAAGGTCCTGTCGTCACGCCGAACGTCATCGCTGGTCACCCCGCCGGTTTGCCGCGACTGCAATCACGCACGTGAAGGCGAGCAGCGACTCATAGCCTGGTGCGCCGGCAAAACTCGCGGTCGTTACCGAGTTCAAGACGACAAACACCATGAGCGCGATGCCAATCGCCCGAGCGCGCTGCGACGTTGGAGACGAGGTCCGCCCGTCTCGGAACGGCATAAACGTCAACGCGATGGGGAGCCAGAGCAGCATCGTTCCAACGACACCCAGGTCGAGCAGAGACTGGACGAGCGAGTTATGTGCCTCCGAGGCCCAGCTTCGGTACTGGAGAATGAACTCTCTGGACGCGAGGAATCCGCTGCCAATCAATGGATGCTTCAGAAACAGCGGGGTCAGGTCGACCCACAGACTGACGCGCCCATTGAGGTCCGTCAGTCCCTGAAGCCCCTCTCCGCGTAACAAGAAATCCGCAGCCGCACTCTCAGCACCTTCCCCGCTCCCAAGCCAGTTCTGCGCCACTGGTATCGCAGCTGAAACGGCCAAGACCAGCGCAAAAACGATCGGAACACCGACGGCGGTAATCCAGGGCCGTGAATACCTGCGGATCAAGAGAATACCAAGCCCACCCACGCATGCGAACACCGGACCGCGAGACCGCGTTGCGAGGGCCACGGCGACCATGACGAAGAAGAGGAGCCAGGGTACCGCGCGCCACAGCAGCGCGCGATGGCCATCGTAGAGTGAACGGGCAACCAGGTAGAGCGCCCCTGCTGCGGCGTACGTCCCTGCGATGATGGGGTGTACGTAAAACCAGGTGAACCGGACAGCACCCTGCAGGTCGATCTTCTGATACCCCGCACCCGTGAGAAGCCTGGCCGTCGTTCCGAGCAGGACATAGATGATCGTGGCGACAAACAGCGCTTCGAGGGCTTTTGACGGTCCGAGCAGGCGCACGGCTACGCCGGCAAAAAAAATGACAATCAGCACCTGCACGGCGCGGACGGCGGTCAGCGTAGGAGTCGACGACCACACGAGCGAGACGAAGGCAAACACGCCGAACGCACCCAACAAGCACTCGGCCAGTAGAATTCGCGTTTTGGGGAAGGCATCTGTGAGCATCGCCACCGCCGCCACGACGAAGACCAACCCGGAGACACCGAGTTGAAACAGCACCTGGACATCTGCGACGCCCTGAAGCGTCGCATACTCATCTCGAACGCGGAAGCTCGTACTTCCGATCATCAAGAGAAAGAACGACAGCCGAACGACTCGTTCCGGCCACACGTACGTGGCCATCGCGGTGATCAGCACAAACAAGCCACCGACGGCCATGGCACCCAGCATAAACGGCATCATGACGAGCGCGTAGCTCGCCACGGCAGCCCCGAAGACTGCAAGCAGCCACCAGTTGACTCCCTTGAGAGGAGTCAGCAGCCTGTCAGCGCCCTGGGTCATCGACGTTACGCGCTCCTCGGGGAAACCAGGTCTCGCCCTGCAGTCGCCGTATGAAAATCACGCAGTGCCTCGGGTCACGAAGGTACGTGCCATCCACCGGTCCATTATGTGCGCCGCGTCACCCAGTTGCGGACGCGACGATAGATCCGCATCGGTCGTGCTCGAAACGGAGAAGCATGGACGACATCCCGAGCGCGATACCATGCCCGCCGTGCCACTCGGTGTATTGGCCGAAGTTCCACCGAACCGATGGCGAGATGGGCCGAACCGTTCGATAGGCGCGTCTTGAGTTGGTTCAGGCCTCGTCCGAGATCGATGTGCGTCACGTTCTCGGCCGCCGCACGCCGCACGAGTTCGACATGTAAAATCAAGCCCGGCGAATAACGAGCATACCGTTCATCGTAGGTCGGTATCCATGAAGACACCACGTGGTGGTACCGAAGACCGAAATGGACAGCCACGAGCCGGTCTCCGGCATAGAGGACCGACAGCCAACCGGCAAATCCGTTTTCATTTGTCGTCCGGAGCTGATCGAGCAGCCGGACCACCCACTCAACTTCGAACACGTCGAAGAAGTGTGATCGGATGAGGCGGCGTCTTTTCCACTCGATCAATGAGGCGAACGCGGCCGTATCTGTCGTGTGCATTTCGAATCGCAGGTCGCCCACGTCACGCGCAAGGTTTCGACTCTTGCGTACCACGTCCGCGAACACCCGTGAACGAGCGGCCGTTGTCTGGTGATAGTGATCGAACCCGCGCCGCATATCGATATACGGTGCCGCGTCTCGTTTCTGATGATATGGTTGAAACGGAACCTGGGACACGACCAAATGATCGAAATGCCACGCGGAGAGTCGACACCCCCGCAACAGCGCTGCCGGGTTCCAGGTGACCCCGGATCGCAAAACCATGCCCTGCAAATCCGAGACGAGCCATGCCGCACCCCGGGCCACGCGCTCAAACGGAAAAAACCCAACGGGCTCTCGATCGAGCTCCCGGATTCCCACCTCGACCCTATCGTGGACAGCGGCCACAGCCTGGATGAACTGCGGAGACAGGAACGGATGATGGAGTGATGCATCAGCTTGTTGAAACGCTGACCACGCTGCGAGTTCACGTGCGGAAAGGCCTGAACCGGGAATCAGCCGAATGTGCATTGAGCGCTCGTTGTTCCGGGAGGGGAAGCCCGCGGCACCCCCCTTGAACACCCGGCGGGCGGCGTCGGACCGAGTACGGGTTGGCCGGCATCCCGATAGGTCGAGGCCGGCCAGGGATCAGGTCACGGGATCAGGAGCAGATGCTGCGTACTCTGGAGAACCGTCCGCGTCGGCGATTGCCCCGCGAGCCGCCCCGCCTGTTCCCGCCCCGCGGAGACTACTCACGATCACGCTCTTCCACTTCGAAACCTGCAGGAGGTATCGAATGATCGAGACGAAAGCGAGCATCCGGTCGGTTCGCGAAATGGGAACCCGGTGCAACGCACGAACGTATCCGCGAAGGTACTCGAGACGCGGAAAACTGCGCTCGACGCTTTTTGCGGCAAAAAAGCTCTGTTGCTCGGCGGCCGTTGCCAGGTGGCTCGAGGACTCGGTGTGCACGCGTTGGTAAAACAGCGTGTCTGGAACCACGTGGAACCGTCCAACGAGACTCAGCTCCGCCATCATGATTTTTTCGTAGCCATACACGGGCAAGAGCAGACCGGTTTGCTGGAGCGCCGCCGCGCGCATCACACCGTAACAGCGGACCGCCCACCCACTACTCAACAGCACGTCGCGGAATCTCGAGTGCGCATAACGTGAGCTGGCGTTTCGAGCGCGATGGCCCGAGTGACCTCGGTTGCCACCTTCGGTTGGGTCATTGAGTGGCAGCGGATCGCCACGAGCGTCCACTTTTTGGGTCTTGGTGTGACAGCACACGACGGACGGATCGGCATCGAGCACGTTGATGCAGCGCTCGAGAAACGTCGGAGCACAGTAATCGTCATGGGCCGCCCACTTGAAGTACTCGCCGGTCGCAAGCTGAAAGACGCGGTTGAAGTTCCAGCTCGCCCCGCGATTCTCCGATTCGCGGACGTAGCGGATGCGGCTATCGCGGGCCGCGTAGTCGCGGCAGATGGTCTCGGTTGCGTCAGTCGACGCATTATCAGAGATGACGAGCTCGAAGTCGCCGAACGACTGTGCCAATAGGGAGTCGAGAGCCTGCGGCAGGTAGTCCGCACTGTTGTAGACCGGGAGCCCAATGGTGAGGCGCGGTGCGCCCCCAGTCCGACCTGACCTGGCAACCATCATCACTTTTTCTCCACTCTCCGGCGGCCGATCCTCATGTCGAGCGGATACAGCTCCGCCGCTTCAGTCACAGTGCTCACTGTTCCCGACGAGTCCAGTCCGCCGTGCTCATTCCCCACCGTGCCGTCGCATGAACCGTCGCTGCGATCCGGCACGGCGCAGCCGCACCAGCACCGCTCACGGTGGTCACAGCAGTCGCGCGCAAAAACCATACCGGGAACGGCGATTGGTCCGCCGCGTAACAGCATACGAGTCAAGCAGTTATACCGCAGTACCGACTCGGCGCCGCCGATCATGCGACCTTGTAGTCGCGCCGCCGCAACGGTCGTGTCATCGAGAGCGCCCTGCCGTAGATACCGGCCAACATCTGATAGTTGATCGTCCCGGTGTACCGCCGTTCGTACTCTTCCCGCGCGGCCCGGCGCAACCCGGTCTGTCGGAACCCGGTGACCAGCTCGCGTATGCGCCGGGCGAGGTCCGCCGAGTTGCCCGGTGCAAAGTGAAGCCCGGTGCGCCCGTGATCGATCAGCTCCGCCATCGCTCCCATCTGCGAGGCGACAACGGGTGTGCCCTTCGCAAACGCCTCGACGATCGTGCGCCCAAACGTCTCGTAACATTCCGACGGCATGACGAGAACCGTGGCGTCGCCGATCACGTCCAAGACGTCCGGCAGCGGGCGGGGGCCCAACAGTTCGATACCCTCGTGCCGCGAGACGATTTCCTCCACGCGCACCCGCAACGGACCGTCCCCAACGATCTTCAGCGGCAACGGCACCGGTTCGTGGCTCCACGCCGCGAGCAGGGTCTCGATGCCTTTCTCGCTGGATAACCGGCCGGCAAACACGGCGTAGCCTCCGCCGCCGGCGCCGACTCCCGGATCGGGATCGACGAAGTTTGGCTTGACAACAATTCGCTCGGCTGGAAGCCCGAGTTCGGTCAGCTTTCCCCGAGCGAAGTCGGTGAGCGTGACATAGAGATCCACGGCTTTGATCCACGTGCCCAACGCCCTGTGCGCACTCAGTGCGCCCGCGACTACGGCGCTGGCCGCCCGGCTGTTCCGGTAGCACGCGTGCGCGACGCCAGGCCACGGAATCGTCTTACCCACACAGTCTTCGCAGACACGACCGTTTCGGAGAAAGAGGCCGTTCAAACAACCCAACCGATAGTTTCGGATCGACTGGATGACGGGAACCCCTTCATGTCGCGCGGCATACAAAACGGCGGGTGACATCAGCGGGAAGGTATTCGTGCAGTGCATGATACGAGGTCGCGTCTGTCGGATCAGGGCGCGCACGTCGCGGTAGGTCCGGTGGTTCCACACGGTGCGACCGGCGACATCCCACCGCGACATTGCGTCGATTGTGTCATTGTGGAGAGTGTACCGAACGACCTCGTGACCACGTGAGCGCAAAAGCTCGAGTTCCGCTTCAAATGACTGGTCTTCACCACCGCGCTGCTGGTAATAGTTATGGCAGACCAGAATCGGCGAGTCTTCAGCTGACGGAGGACGTGCCGGATGTTCCGAGGGGTACTCTTCCGAAAACATCGGTTGGGGCAGTGCCACTCGCTCAGCCCTCCTCGCTGCGGGCAGACAGGTCACCGAAGTCGATCGGTCCGCGCGGAGCGGGACGGGGACGGCCCACGGCTCCCCCAAACGACGCGGGCGCGACCAAACGAATGAAGCTCGTTCCGCGGACCGCGAGTTCAACGAAACGACCCACGAGTGCGCCCAGGGCGACGCCCAGCACACCCAAGGAACCGACCAACACGATGGCGAGCGGAACCGTCATCGCAACACCGAGCACACCGGCCTTGAAATTGACGTCCGGTCGCTCCACCGCCTTCAGACCGTGCGCGGCCGATACGCCGACGGCCCACACGAAAATCACCGCGGCCA
>JBFHWR010000007.1:0-25719 GCA_041599395.1 Gemmatimonadales bacterium
CTCTACCGCCACCGCGGGCACCGCTATCTCAGCGTCCGGGAATTCGACCAAGCTATCCGAGATCTCGAGCGTGCGGTGGAACTCACGGTTGGGCAGCCCGACCAGGTGGAACCGGATGGTCTTCCGAACGCCCGTAACATCCCCACCAGCACGTTGCAGACAAACATTTGGTACCACCTGGGGCTGGCGCATTATTTGAAGCGTGACTTCGAGCGGGCGCTTGACGCGTATCGCGAATGCCTCATGCGTTCGAAGAACCCGGACATGCTCGTTGCAACCAGCCACTGGTTGTATATGACCCTCCGGCGTCTCGGCCTTTCGGACGAGGCGGCAAAGGTCTTAGAGCCCATCAACGCCGAGCTGGATGTCATCGAGAACACGAGCTACCACCGACTTCTTCTCCTGTACAAAGGCGAGCTTGCCGCTGATTCTCTGCTTCGACAGGGCGAGGACGCCATACAAAGCGCCACAGTGGGCTATGGTGTTGGGAACTGGCATCTCTATAACGGGCGACCGACCCAGGCGCGCCAGATCTTCGAGGAGATTCTTCGAGGACCACAATGGGCCGCATTCGGATACATCGCGGCGGAAGCGGAAATGGCGCGGGCGGAACGGGGGAGCGGTTGAAGACCTATCGTCTCGTAACCTGATCAATCACAAACGCCATCCAAAACGCTAGTTCCTCGAGCCGGTCGTATCGGCCCGACGCCCCCGCGTGACCAGCACCCATGTTCGTCTTTAGCAGCACGGGGTTGGCATCGGTCTTCAGCGCACGAAGTTTGGCTGTCCACTTGGCCGGTTCCCAATACTGTACGCGTGGATCGTTGAGACCCGCCGTGACCAACATACTCGGATAATCCTGCGGGACGACGTTGTCGTACGGGGAGTAGGATCGGATATAGTTGTATGCATCTCCGTCAGCGGGATTGCCCCATTCCTCGTATTCGGTGACCGTGAGAGGGAGACTCGGGTCCAGCATCGTATTGATCACGTCAACGAACGGCACTTCCGCCACCGCTGCCCGGAACAGATCTGGCCGCTGGTTCAGCACAGCGCCCACGAGCAGGCCACCGGCACTCCCACCACGTATCGCCAAACGGTCGCTGCTGGTGTAGCCCCTTTCGATCAAGTGCTTGGCAGCCTCGATGAAATCGCCAAAGGTGTGCTTCTTTTCAAAGAGCTTGCCGCCATCGTACCACGTGCGGCCCAGTTCTCCACCACCCCGAATGTGCGCAACGGCGAACAAGAGCCCACGATCCAGCAGAGAGACTCGTTGCGAGTCAAACGCTGGGTCGATACTTATCCCGTACGAGCCATAGCCGTACAGGAGGGCCGGCCGTTTGCCGTCCCGCTCCAGCGGTTTGCGATAGACGAGCGACACCGGCACGGTGGTCCCGTCTGAGACCGTCACACCGATCCTCTCCGAGCCGTATTGGGATGGATCGTACCCTCCCAAGACCTCCGTGCGCTTCTTGAGTTTGGTCGACCGGGTACGCATATCGTAGTCGTACACCGACAATGGGGTAACGAGCGACGTGTATTGATAGCGGAGCACATGCGTGTCGTACTCGGCGTTGTCGCCTGGCGATACTGTGTACACTGGCTCAGGGTGAGATACCGAATGGATCCCGCCCGACGCGAGATCGACGATACGGATCCCCGTCAGACCGTTCTCACGTTGCCACACGACGAGGTGTGATGCAAACGCATCGACCGAGTCGACCTTTGTTTCTTCGCGATACGGCAGGAACGGCGCCCAATTGTCCTTGCCAGCATGGGCGATTGGGGTCTCCATGACCTGGAAGTTGGTCGCTTGGTAATTCGTGACCACGAACAGGCGATCTCCATGGTGTTCGACGGCATATTCGAGTTGCGCTTCCCGTGGATGGACGATCGTTGGCGCCGCCAGGGGGGTCGTTGCACCCAACAACCAAATCTCCGACGAGGTCTTACTGTGCGAAATGATCAGGATGAACGCCCGGCTGCGTGTTTTGGAGAGCGAGAGAAAGAACGATGCGTCTGTCTCGTGGAACACCTCGGCGTCTTCGTGCTCCTCGGACCCGAGCGCATGCCTCATCACCTTGAACGGTCGCTTGGCCTCATCGAGAACCGTATAGAACACGTACCGACCATCTTCAGACCACTCTGCCGAGTAGTAGGTGCTGCAAACGGTATCTGGAAGGTTTGTGTCGCTTCTTAGATCCTTGAACCGCAACGTATAGACTTCACTCCCGGACGTATCGAGCGAGTACGCGAGCACGTTATGGTCGGGGCTGATACGCATTACCCCGACTCTGCAGTACTCCTCTCCCGCTGCCAACGCGTTCTGATCCAGAATGACGGATTCCGCTGCATCGAGCGAACGGTATTTTCGGCAATAGATGGGATACTGCTTGCCCTGCTCCGTTCTCGTGTAATACCAATAGTCGCCTTTCTTGTACGGCGCGGAGCTATCGGTTTCCTGGATACGACCACGCATTTCCGCATAAAGCGTTTGGCGAAGGGGTTCCAAGTGATCGGTCATCGCCGCCGTATACGTGTTCTCCGACTCCAGGTACTCTGCAACCCTCGGATCGTCGCGATTGCGCATCCACGCGTAATCGTCCCGGCGCCGTTCACCGTGAACTGTGGATGTCTCTGGGTCGATCGTGGCTCTTGGAGTGTTGGGCTGTGGCATGGTGATTTGCGGATCCGGTCTCATGTGGGAAGAGCGGATGCACAGTACACAGGAAACCGCGCCTAGGGCAATCGTTGGGCGAGAGAATGGCGATTGGAGAATGGCGATTGGAGAATGGAGATTGGAGATCGGAGAATGGCGATTGCAGAGTGGAGTTTCGGATTGATCAGCGTCAGCGGTCGGCGCACGTCACCGCCCGGTCGCCCGACCGCCCGAAGTACGTTATCGCTTCCGGATCGAGACCCCGCCGTTCGTCGTCATTGCCCTGATCAACGGCCCGCCTTCACCCAGCGTCGTCTGGAGCTTGCGGCCCACCTTACCCTGAACCGTGATGGGGAAGTTTACCTCCAGGTGGCCGTTCACCGTCCCCGATTCGAGTACGGCGTTGTAGTCATCCGGGATCAGAAGCTCGATGCCCCCGTTCGTGGTCCGGACGTCGAGCCCGTCCCCAGACCAGCGGTCTCCGGCAAGCGCCACCTCGATACCGCCGTTGGTGGTACGCCCCCGAACGCCGCCCCCGACATCCAGGAGCGATATGCCGCCGTTCGTGGCGTGAAACTCGATGTCACCAAGGACACGATCGACTTCAATGCCCCCATTGACCGTGCGAAGAGAGAGATCCGACGCCACCGGGACCGACACCCGGAAGCTCACGGCCCACGACTCGCGTCCACGGGTCTTGGGGCCTCGCGCGCGAATTGATGCGCCTGAGGTTTCAATCTGCACCTCGGAAACCAGCTCTCGCGCCAGTTCGTCGGTTCGAGCGCGCCCCTGAACCTTGGCGCGGACCAGCACATCGGAACGATCCCACCCCTCAACATCGATGCCGCCATTCCCGCCGGCGTCGATTTCGAGCGTTCCCGCCGTTGCCGGATAGGTCACTTCCCGGACCTCGCAGTACCACCCCCTCCGATCCCGAGACCGATACTCCCGACACCACTCGGCCTGTTCCGCCTCCCACTCGTGCTGCGCAGCCGAGGCAAGATGGCGCACGTCTCGGACCTCGTGGACGTGACGAATCTCGCTCACATAGCTGCGCGCTTTGGGGACTCCGTAGATCGCCACGCCGAGACCCACAACGGCAACTGGCAGGATGTAGCCCTTCAGACTCATGGCTGTTGCTCCGTCGTTTTGGTCGATACCTGTTAGATACCCCTCGAGCCGAAATGGTTGCGCGGCGGGGCATCACGCTCGGACATCGATGCATCGCTCACCGTACGGTCCGACAGAGAACGAGTTTCGAGAGGCGGCTCGCGAGACACTTGGCCAGCACCTCGCTCAAGCGTAGGTTAGACACACGCCAAACCTCGAGGAGATCTGAAATGAGATTGCCCTGGGTTGTTTGCCTTTCCTGCGCCCTTCCGCTGGCGTTTGCACCGATCTCAGATCCTGCGGCGTTCACGGGTACAGTGACGAGGCTCCACGCGGAGTGCGGTCGCGACTTCATCGGCGACCGCTTCGACCAGCTCAAGGACCTCGTCAAACAGCTGCGGTTCGACGATGTCGAAAACGATCCCGGCTGCGACGTCGAGCGGCTTCGGGTCTTTATCAAGGGTGAACGAGCGCTGCTCGAAATGAGTGAAGACGGACTCATCGGGGTTCTTGAACCGGGCGACGTGGTCGTGATGGCGAATCGTCGGCAGGAGATCTATACCAGGCTTTCGGCGGATATCATGAGCAACATGTTCCCGGGCGCCGGCGGTCCGGGAGGACCCCCGGGCATGCCCCCGGGCGGGATCAACCAGATGATGCGGGACGCGATGGGAGGTGGAAAACCCGCGGAGACCAAATACACCGAATTGAAGGCACCCGGCTGCGATCCGCTGATGCAAGTCGAGCACGGTGACTTCAATTGGGATAACTGGAGGCCGGGTCTCGAAGCGGTGTTCCTACACGCGTGTTTGACGAGCAGGCAGGATTTGAAGGATGTCGTCACGTCCTTCACAGAGCGCTTCGAGAAGATATTTGCAATGGGAAGAGAGCAGGATGACCTGGAAAGCCTTATAGAAAAGAGACTGCTGGAAAACGGTTTGTCGCTGTGGGAGAGTTGGGCCCTCATGGGTGGGTTTGCGAGCCCCGAAGCTAGCATGCGGTTCGTGAAGCACGTCATCGAAGAGGGCGATGTCAGTGACGAGGTGTTCAGCGAGTACAAGAACTTCAACGAAGTTCCGCCGATGGCGTTCTTGACGCAGCAAGATAAGGAAATGCGGTAGAGTCGGGAGTCGGGAGTCGGGAGTCGGGAGTCGGGAGTCGGGAGTCGGACCAAATCGGTTTGGCTCCCGATTCTCGTTTTCGCAAGGTCTCGTTACGCCTTCCCCATCTTTTTGATGATCCCGAACTCCTCCCGCGTCACCGGCTGCACGGACAGTCGGCTCCGTTTCACGAGCACCATGTCCTCCAGTCCCTCCGTCTCGCGAATCGTCGCCAGGGGAACGATCTCCGGGAACTTTTCAACGAACGCGACATCGACCATATACCAGCGCGGATTGTCTTTCTTCGACCTGGCATCGAAGTATTTGTGCCCCTTCTCCCATTGGAACCGATCCGGATAGGCCTCTTTGGCCACCTGCGCAATACCCGCAACACCTGACGGCGAGGCGTTACTGTGATAGAACAACACGAGGTCCCCCACCTCCATTTCTTGCATGTTATTGCGGGCTGAGTAGTTCCGTACGCCTTCCCAATACGCCGAGCCCTCTTTCGCGAGATCGTCAATGGAATAGACGTCAGGTTCGGATTTCATGAGCCAATAAGATCGCATCGGAGGTCCGCTCGGAGTCGGGGAAGCGGCAAGTTGTGAATACCCAATCTACTTCGCATTCAGGTGAGGGGTGAGTAGTAAGTGGTGCGTTGTGCGTGGAAATCAGTCTGGGACGGTCAACGCTCAGATCGGAGTCACCGAGTAACTCGTCCCCAGTGGCGGATTAAACCGACGATCGGGGCAACAGCCTTGCCGACCAGACGTCGAGTCGGTCCATCGCCTCCCGATCCATATATCCCAGCTCTTCGATGAGCTCAAAAAGACACTCGAGTTCGGCGGCTGAAGCGAGAGCAATCCTCAAATGACGACGGAACTGCTTCTTGGTTCCAAGCGCGTAGCCCTCGACCACATGTGCCACCACCGACACGGCTGCGCGTCGTGTCTGGTCGAACAGCGGCCGGCATTTCGGATGGTACGCCTTATCAGTAGCCCGATACGTGTCTACGCAGAGCCGATGAGCACACCGCCAGGCTACCAACGATTTGTGGCTGTGCATAGGAGTAGCCTAACGTGCCAGGGTCACTCGATGAGTACCCGATTCACGCAGACCGTCTCAGAATCGCTTTTTCCACTCACCACTCACTACTCACCACGCGCACCCGACGTTTCCCGACTCCCGGCTCCCGACTCCCGACTCCCGACTCCCGCAAATAGATTCCTCGCTATGCAAATCGATTTTTTCTCTGCTCGGGCGCGAATTGCCTCGAACGTGCACGTCACACCCCTATTGCGCTCTTCGCTCTTGGGCGCGCGAATAGGCTGCCGGCTCTTCCTCAAGTGCGAAAACCTGCAGAAGACTGGCTCCTTCAAAGTCCGCGGCGTGTTGAACAAGCTCTCGCAGCTGGACGACATAGCGCGCGAGCGCGGCGTCATCACCATATCTGCTGGCAATCATGCGGCCGCGATAGCGTGGGCGGGCGCTCAGGCGGGTATCTCGAGCCTCGTCGTCATGCCGGCAACCGCATCCAAGACCAAGGTGGCCGCCAGCCGCGCGTACGGTGCGGAGGTGATCTTGCACGGCGACGTAAAGACAGCGTTCGCCAAGGTCCGCGAACTGGAGCGCGAACGACACCTGACTTTTGTTCATCCATTTGACGATGAGCACATCGTCGCAGGTCACGGAAGCGCCGGACTCGAGATTCTGGAGCAGGCGCCCGAGGTGGACGTGGTGGTCGTCCCCATTGGCGGTGGCGGGCTCATCTCCGGGATCGCGGCGGCAATCAAGGCTCGAAAGCCCTCTGTACGCGTGTATGGGGTGGAGCCGGAAGGCGCCTCAACCATGCGGCAGAGCCTCGACGCGGGTCACGCCGTGCACGTCGACTCGGTCAAAACCATTGCCGACGGCCTCGCTCCCCCCATGGCGGGCGAGCTGACCTACGAGATCGTCAAGCAGTACGTTGACGACGTAGTGCTCGTTTCCGATGACGAGATCATTGCTGCCATGGGACCCATCTACTCGCGGGCCAAGTTAGTCGTTGAACCCTCTGGCGCCGCAGGAGTCGCGGCGCTGCTTGCGGGAAAAGTGCCCGTCACGCCAGCAGACGTCGTGGTGACAGTGTTGAGCGGCGGCAACGTGGAGCTTTCGGAAATCGGACGGTGGGTAAGTGGCGAGCAGTGAGTCGTGAGCGGTGGGTAGCCGCACCCTGCTCCTTCTCGCGCTCGCCGTCTTCGGCCTTGTCTACGGCTCGCGCTGGCTCGTACACGCCCGTGCGGTCGACCGCGAGATTCGCTGGCCGTCGTGGCTTGCAACTGCCATCGGATTCGTCACCAACTTCTTTGATACGCTGGGGATCGGCTCGTTCGCCCCCACGACATCTCTCTACAAACTCTTCGGCATCGTGCCCGACGAGCGCATACCCGGTACGATGCACGTCGGACACACGCCGCCTGTGATCATCCAGGCCTTCATCTTTATCGCGATCGTGCAAGTGGATATGACCACGCTGGTTTCTCTCATCGGTGCATCCGTCCTCGGCGCTTGGTTGGGCGCGGGGGTCGTCGCGCGGTGGCCGAGGCGCAACATCCAAGTGGGAATGGGCATCGCACTCCTGCTCGCTGCTGCATCGTTTGTCATGGCAATCTTTGGGGTCTTCCCGGTTGGCGGCGACGCGTTGCGACTCGCCGGGTTACAGCTCACCGTGGCGTCCGCTGGCACCTTCGTGCTCGGCGCATTGATGACATTGGGAATCGGGTTTTACGCCCCGTGCATGATCATGGTGAGCTTAATGGGCATGAACCCGGTCACGGCGTTTCCCATCATGATGGGATCGTCCGCATTCCTGATGACGGTGGCCAGCATGCGTTTCATCGGCGCGCACAGATACAGCCTGGGTCCGGCGCTCGGGCTCGCGGTGGGTGGGCTGCCTGCCGTCTTGATCGCCGCATTTATCGTGAAGTCCTTGCCGCTCAATGCCATGCGGTGGCTGGTCGTCGTCGTCGTGCTCTACGCGGCGATTGCGATGCTGCGCTCCGCAGTTCTGGAAGGCAGGCTTTCCCGCGCGCAGGCCGCGTGATGAGGTGAGACTGCGGCCGAGGCTACGCCCGACACCCAACATCGAACCTTCAACATCGGCGTCAATCATCCAGCGTCTCGCGTCCCGCGTCTGGCGCCACCCTGCGTCCAACTTGCCCAATCCCAAAGGGAGGGGCGCGAAACTCCCCGGCACGATCCGCGTACAACTGAGTAGATTTCCTCCTTCGAATTCCGAACAGCCCTCAGGAGATCCACGGACATGAGAACCACGTCTTTCAGGTCGCTCCTGCTGCCCGTACTGGTGGGTGGCGCCGTCCTCGCGCCTTCACCTCTTGCCGCGCAGCAAGCAGTCGACATCGACATTCCCTTCGAGCAATTCACGCTCGACAACGGGCTCACCTTGATCGTGCACGAGGACCGCAAGGCGCCGATCGTGGCGGTCAACGTCTGGTATCACGTGGGGTCCAAAAACGAGAAGCCAGGCCGCACGGGGTTTGCACACCTGTTCGAGCATCTGATGTTCAACGGGAGCGAACACTACAACGACGATTATTTCAAAGTGTTGGAGCCACTCGGGGCAACCACGCTGAACGGAACCACCAACAACGACCGCACCAACTACTTCCAAAACGTCCCCACGCCCGCCCTGGATGTCGTGTTGTGGATGGAGTCCGATCGAATGGGGCACCTACTGGGCGCCATCGATCAGGACAAGCTCGACGAGCAACGCGACGTCGTAAAGAACGAGAAGCGTCAGGGAGAGAACCAACCCTACGCCAAGGCATCCAACTTGCGAATCAAGAGCACCTACCCGGCGGCCCATCCATACTCATGGAGCGTCATTGGCGAGATGGAAGATCTGGACGCGGCTGAGGTGGAGGATGTGCACGAGTGGTTCCGCACCTATTACGGGGCGGCAAACGCGGTGGTCGTCATTGCGGGAGATATCGACGCGCAGACGGCTAAGGCCAAGGTCGAGCAGTACTTCGGCCACATCCCGTCCGGCCCGCCCGTCGCCAAGCAGGATCGCTGGATCGCGAAGATGGCAGGCATACACCGCGAGACCATGCAGGACCGTGTCCCGCAGGCGCGCGTGGATCTCATCTGGAACGTCCCCGAATGGGGATCAGCCGACGCCACTTACCTCGACCTTGTCACCGATGTGCTGGCCCGCGGCAAAACCTCGCGCCTCTATAAACGCCTGGTGTACGACGAACAGATCGCCACCGATGTCGCGGCGTACATCAGCATGCGAGAGATTGCCGGGCAAGTGACGGTCCGAGGAATGGCGCGGCCGGGGGTCGACCTCGGCACGGTCGAAAGCGCGTTGCGCGAAGAAGTGGATCGTCTCATCCGCGCGGGGCCGACGGAAGACGAACTGCGGCGCGTCAAGACCCAGTATCGCGCCAGCTTTGTCCGGGGAATTGAGGCGATCGGTGGATTTGGAGGAAAATCCGACGTCCTCGCGAGCAACATGGTGTACGGTGGCCGGCCCGATTTCTACAAACTCACACTCGAGCGAGTTGCCAACGCCACCGCAGACGATGTCCAGCGGGCCGCAGAGCGATGGCTCTCCGACGGCGTTTACATCCAGGAAGTGCACCCGTTCCCGCAATACACCACGATGGCGTCGAGCGTTGACCGATCCGCTCTCCCTGTGGCGGGGCCGCCGCCGCCGGCGCGGTTCCCGACGTTTGAGCGAGGAACGTTGTCCAACGGCCTCACCATCATCGTGGCGCGCCGCGACGCCGTCCCGGTCGTCAACTTCGACCTCCTGGTGGACGCCGGATACGCCGCAGATCAGCACGGGACGCCAGGCACCGCCAGTTTGGCACTCGACATGTTGGACGAGGGGACGACCAATCGCAACGCGCTCGAGATCAGCGACGAACTCGCGCTGCTGGGCGCGACGCTTGGCTCTGGGTCGAACCTCGACATGTCCACGGTTGCCATGTCCGCCCTCAAAGAGAACCTCGACGCATCGTTGGAACTCTACGCGGACGTGATCCTCAACCCGGCGTTTCCGGAAGCGGATTTCAACCGTCTCAAGCGCCAGCGCATGGTCCGGATTCAGCAGGAGAAAGTCCAGCCGATCGCGATGGCGCTCCGGGTGTTCCCAAGCATTCTCTACGGCAACGACCACGCGTACGGAAACCCACTGACCGGATCCGGCACGGAGGCGTCCCTGGCAAGTCTCACCCGTGAGGATCTACGGCGGTTCCACGATTCATGGTTCAAAGCGAACAACGCGACGCTCGTTGTCGTGGGCGCGACGTCGATGGGTGAGATCAAGCCGAAACTCGAGCGCGTCTTTCGCGGCTGGCGTGGCGGCAACCCGCCGCAGAAGAACCTCGCGAGCGTCCCGCACAAAGCGAGTTCCGCCGTCTACATCTTGGACAGACCCGGGTCCATCCAGTCCACGATCTTCGCCGGACACGTGGCGCCGCCACAGGCGAATCCGGATGAGATCGCGATCGAGGCCATGAACACGATTCTGGGTGGCACGTTCAACGCGCGGATCAACATGAATCTTCGCGAGGACAAGGGGTGGTCGTACGGCGCGCAAAGCCTGTTGTGGGGCGCCCGGGGGCAACGCCCGTTCATCGTTTTTGCCCCGGTCCAGAGCGACAAGACCAAGGAATCGATGGCCGAGATCGTCATGGAGTTGAACGGGATACTCGACGCCTCGCCCGCGACGGCTGCCGAGCTGGAACGCGCGAAGGCATCCCAAACCCTCACGCTGCCGGGTCGGTGGGAAACGAACGACGCGGTCGCCGGATCCATCGCCGAGATCGTTCGCTTCGGATACGATGACCGGTACTTCGACAGCTACGCTGACCAGGTCCGCGCGCTCAACCTCAGCGAGGTCCAACAGGCCGCGAACATGGTGCTGCAACCCACCAAAGTCGTTTGGGTGGTGGTGGGCGATAAGCAACAGATCGAGCCTAGCATTCGCGAGCTGAATCTCGGAAAGATCTATGAGATCGATGCCGACGGGAACGTGATGGGTGAAGTGAAGGCAACGTCGTAACGACGGAAAGTCGTGGGTGGTAAGTGGTGAGTGGTCTCATCGACGATGGCCCACTCACCCCTTGCCGCGCCCGATGTACCGGTATCACCGCATATCAAAAATGTATTTGTTCAAGTGCTCGATCTGGTATTCCTGTTCGCGCACCTGATGTGCCAGCACGTCCCCGCTCGTGATGATGCCGGCGAGCCCATCGTCGTCCACCACTGGTAAATGCCGAATCCGTTTGTCGGTCATGACCGCCACGCATTCTTCCAGCGTTGCCTTGGCCCTACAGCTCGTGACCGGCGTGGTCATCACATCCTTGACTTCCGTCTTGCCTGGATTGCGTTTCTCCGCCACCACCCGTCGCAGAATGTCCCGCTCTGTAAAGATCCCGACCAATTTCCCCCCGTCGGTGACGACGACGCCACCGATCCCTTGTTCGTTCATCAGGCGCGCCGCGTGCAGCACCGTCTCCGTCGGGGCCACTGTCACGACGCCTTTGCCCTTGTGCTTGAGGATCGCAGCAACGGTCTCCATCGGCGGGCTCCTCTTCAAATGTTTAGGTGTCTGGTGTCAGGTCTTGGATGTTAGGTTCCAGGTGTTCGGTGACCGGCCCAATAAGCCGCGACACCCGAGCATTCTGCAATCTGCAATCTCCACTCTCCATTCTCCACTCTCCACGCTCCACTCAGTCATCACTCCCGCTGACCCGGTCGTCTCGCCTCATCAACTTGCGATCGAAGAAATCCGCCGTCGCCCGATAGGCGGCAAGCCAGTTTCGGTGCAGCAGAAAACCGTGGACCTCATCGGGAAAGACGAGCTGCTCGTACTCGACACCGCGCACCCGCAGGGCGTCGATCAGGTCCACTGTCTCACTGAACGGCACGTTCCGATCGTCGTCCCCGTGAATCAGCAGGACCGGCGAGCGCCACGTGTCGATGAAGGCCATCGGCGACGACTCGAACGCCAGCCGCGCCACTTCTTCTCGGGAGACCGGGTCGTACCCTGGGCGGAAATTGCGGATGACCACGTTCCAGTCGTGAACCCCGTGTATGTCAACGCCCGCTGCAAAGAGATCGGATGCGCGCGCCAATCCCAAAGCGGTCAAATACCCACCGTACGACCCGCCCCACAGCCCAATGCGATCCGGATCGACGTCTGGGCGGCCCGCAAGATAGAGCCCGGCTCCGAGCACGTCGTTGAATTCGCTCGCGCCTCTCGCCCCGTAGTTCAATGCTTCCCGGAACTCCATGCCATACCCGATACCGCTTCGGTAATTCACCGACAGCACGATGTAACCCCGGCTCGCCAAATACTGATTCAGGGCATAGGCGTTGTGGTAGTAGCCTCGATAATGCCAGCCCAACAGCATCTGCCTGCGGGAGCCGCCGTGGAAAAATAGTACGGCAGGATGACGCTCGCCGCGGCGAGCGCTCGGCGGCAGGAATAATTGACCGTGGATACGTAGGCCGTCCGCCGCCGGAAACACGACCTGCTGGGGAACGATCAACCGATCGAGCGGGAAATCACCCGGCAGACTCGACCGCGCCATCGGGCGCGAGGTTCCACCTGGTAGCCGAATCACCGCGTGCGCCGGCTGTCTCGCGTCAGATGCGAAGTGCGCAATCACCTCACCCTGAGCGAGAGTTGGCGACCACTCGTTTCCCGCCCCGCTCGTGAGTTGCAGCGGTGTTCCCCCGGCGGCAGGTACGCGCCAAAGGTGGCGCCGATCGATGTCATCCTGGTTGGAAGAGTACACGAGGTGCTCACCATCGGCGGTGATCACAACGTCCTCGACCTCGAACGCGCCTGGCGTCAAGAGCGTGGCGCGACCACCACGCAGGGGAACCGAATAGAGGTGCGTCCACCCGTCCTTCTCCCAGGGAAACACCACGCGCTCGCCTGCTCCCCAAAAGAGCTGATTCCGCGCAACCACGCCCCGAAATACGCTTCCCGGACCCGCGTGCGCGGTCCAAACCGCACGGGCAGCGCCCGTTTCGACATCCGCCACTCGAATCGACCATGGTGCGCCCTCGCGGCGCGGCATGAACGGGAGCACATCACCTTGGCGGGGCAGCCGGATATACGCCAGCTGCCGTCCGTCGGGAGACCAGACGGGATTGCCATCACGGTCCACGCTTGGATCGAGATACGCGATCGCGCGACGCTCCAGGTCATAGACCCCCACAAAGCTGTGGTCGCCGCGACCGCTCACAAACGCGAGCTTCGATCCGTCCGGCGACCAGCGGAGTGAACCGGCTCGCCCACGGATCTGAAAAAGCTGCTCGGGCTCCTCGTCCTCGCCGATCGCAACCCTCCACACCTGTCCGCGATGTAAGAACGCCACCCACCGACTGTCCGGGCTGATGAGTGGCGAACTCCCTTCCGCCAATTGGTGCGGATCACCATTTGCAAGCGCGATCATCCAAACTGCTCGTTTGGTGGCGTCAGCACTGCTCTCCGGATTCGGAATCTCACCTTGCCGATTCGGCCCGCCGCCGTGGACGTAGAGAAGCGACCCGCCATCGACCGTGAACTGCAGATCCGAGATCTCCTGTCCGTCGTCGCGGTCGAAGTCCGTCACTTGCCGTCCGACGAATTCCGGGGCGCGGGCCACCCAAATGTTCCGCCGCCCCCGATCGTTCTGTATCCACGCTACAGCGCCGCCAGTCGGCGAAGCAGTCAATTCGGACGGAAACGGTGTCGAGAGGATTTGCTCGAGACTGAAGCGACCTTGAGCGTTCGTAGCCGCGGCAAATGTCGTGGCGAGAACCGTCAACGCAACCGAGAGACGGAGAAGACGCCGCACGAGTCGCCCCCATGTGGAAAGGAGATACCGGAGGACCGGCTCTATCATATTACGTCGAGACGGCCGTTTCAGCCAGCAACGCAAGGAGGACATGCTCGAAGCCTTGGGCGGCGTTGAGCACCATGGCCGTCCCGCCACTGCCTTGCGGCGGCGTTTCACCGGGGAGTCCGGGGGTTGTTTTTCGGAGTGGCACTGAGTAGATATAAGGGCTATCGTGCCTCGACAGGTGACGGCTCACTCAGCGTTGCCAAGCGCACGCAAATACGCGCGCTCAGTCGCGCAGACTTTCAGCTCGAAAGGGGTTGGGTCTGTGGCCTCACCAGGAGTTTCCTTTCTCTTAGAACTCTATGAGTGTCCGACGGACGTCCTGAACGACGAGGCGTTGATTCGAACGTCACTGCAGGACGCCGCGGCACACGCCAACGCCACGCTGCTCGCGCAGCAATCCCGACGCTTCGTCCCACAGGGCGTGACCGCTGTCGCGGTCTTGGCCGAATCACATCTCTCGATTCATACCTGGCCCGAGTTTGGGTACGCTGCAGTTGATGTCTTCACCTGCGGGTCACGCGCGCTGCCGGAGCGGGCGTGCGAATATCTGATCCAAGTGCTGAAGCCCGCCCGACATCGCCTCCAACGCATCGAACGCGGCAGGGAGCTTCGCATTCCCAATGCCGAGTTTGCTCCCAAACCCGTTGCCGAGACCATCGGTGCCGCAGACCCCTGACACCAATCGTGGCCTCGGGCACGGGGCCAGTCTGTGGATCGCCGACTACGGGTCGCCCTACGAGGCGTACCACTACGCGGTCAGCGACGTCCTCGTCTGGAAGCGAACGGAGTATCAGACGATGGGAGTCGTGCGGTCGCCCCTGTTTGGGAAGGCGCTGATTCTCGACGGGAAGTGGCAGTCCTGCACGGCTGACGAGTTCCTGTATCACGAGCCGCTGGTCCACCCGGCGATGATCCTGCACGGCGCGCCGAAGCGCGTCGCGATCCTGGGTGGCGGCGAAGGCGCCACGGCCCGCGAAGTCCTCCGTTGGCACTCCGTCGAACGTGTCGTCATGATCGATATCGACGGACAGGTCGTGAACGAATGCCGGCGCCACCTGGACGAAATGCATCAAGGCGCGTTCGACGACCCGCGGCTCGAGCTGATTATCGGGGACGCCGTCGACTGGCTCAAGACAGCGGACGAGCGGTTTGACGTCGTCATCTCCGACCTGTCGGAGCCGGTGGAACAGGGGCCGTCGTTCCGGCTGTTCACTCGTGAATACTTTGCAGAGACAAGACGCGTGTTGGAACCACGCGGAATCTTCGTGCTGCAGGCGGGCTCCGTCTCGCCCGTCGATATTACGCTCCACGCAAGGCTGCTTCGCACCCTGGCCGCGGTCTTTGAGCACGTACGGCCCTTCTCCTCTGCCGTGCCCAGCTTCGCCCAGCCATGGGGATTCGCCCTCGCGTCGTCCCTGCCGCTCGATCCCCTGCCCGACCCCGATGCGGTCGACACCATAGTAGCCGAATGCATCAACGGGCCGCTCGAGATGTTGGACGGCGAAGCGTTCATTGGTCTCTTCATGGTGCCGGCGCACATTCGCCGGGCGATCGACCGGGAGCACACGGTCTATACGCTCGAGCAGCCGCCGACGACCTACACGGGGGAGACCCGGTAGACGCGCCTCGTGCCGCTGAGTACTTTTCGGAGCCTCCCTGAAACCTTTTTCCAGAGGAACATCTGACATGCCCTCGATCATGGATCTGCTGTCCCAGCAGCTCGGGAACAATGCCATCTCCGACCTGAGTCGCCAACTGGGAACCGACAAGGCCCACACCGAAAAAGCCATGACCGCCGCGCTTCCCGTACTCATGGGTGCGCTGGCACGCAACGCCTCGAAACCCGAAGGCGCCGAAGCCCTCAGTCGCGCGCTGGATCGCGATCATGACGGATCCGTGCTGGACAACCTCTCCGGGTTCCTGAATCAGCCTGACGAAAAGGCGGGGAACGGCATCCTGAAGCACGTGCTCGGCGCCAAGCGCGCTCCGGTTGAAGCCGGTGTCAGCAAGGCGAGCGGGCTCGATGCGAATTCGGTCGCCAAGATGATGACCATGCTCGCTCCGCTCGTCATGGGCACCTTGGGCCGCGCCAAGCGGCAGCAAGGGCTCGATACCAACGCCCTCGCCCAAGCTCTCGGCTCCGAGCGACAGCAGATCGAACAGCGCTCACCGGGACTCGGTGGACTCGCCAGCCTGCTCGATGCGGACGGTGACGGCCAAGTGCTCGACGACGTGCTCGGAAAGGCCGGCAAAGGACTACTTGGAAGACTCTTCAGCCGTCGTTGAACGGCTTGTGAGCAGTACTACGTGTCACCATCCATTCGAAAGGAGCAGCCACAGATGGGAATATTCGATTTCGTGAAGGATGCGGGTGCTAAGATCGGCATCGGAAAGAAAAAGGACCCGCGCGATGAGGAAATCCAAGAGATGATGAAGGCCGGGCGCCTCCGTGCGCAGGCTTTGAGTCTGGGACTGGACGTCGAGGGATTGAACGTCGAGTTTGACGACGCCGTCGCAACCGTCACCGGCAAGGCGAAGAGCCAGGCGGACCGCGAAAAGATCGTTCTCGCTATCGGCAACACGGAAGGCGTGTCCCGCGTCGACGATCGCATGGAAGTCGCGAATCCGGAGCCCGAGGCGAAATTCTACACCGTCGCGAAGGGCGACTCACTCTCCAAGATCGCCAAATCCATTTACGGCGACGCCATGAAGTATCCGGTGATCTTCGAAGCGAACAAACCCATGCTCACCGACCCGAACTTGATCTATCCGGGTCAAGTTCTCCGCATCCCCGCGCTCAAGAAGTAACTGGGCGTTCGGACCTTCCGGGCCCCGCAGGCATGCGGCGGGGCCCGGTCTCCCAGCCACCGAAAACACGGACGCCCAGCCCGACGAGCGTCGAACTGGACGTCCTCCCCCACTTGGGCTCCCACGGAAACGGGCTGTTGGGGACCAACGCAGCGCTGTTCCGAGGAGGCACTCGCCGACCAGCGCACGCGCCGATCGGTATTGCGGCCCCAGCGGGCTCGACCCGTCCCAGTGCCGTCGCCCACCGCAATCTGAGTGTATTGCATTGGTACATCCGGACACATGAAGACCGGATGAGTTCTGAATGAACTTCCGCGCCAACCGCTCTTTGGGCTACACCATGGTCGTCACGGGTTGCTCGAGCAGCTGTTCCCGCAACCGGGGATGGAACCGCCAGATCATCACGGCCATGGCGGCAACGGAAATGACGTTTCCAACGAGGACCGCCAGCCAACCGACCGTGCCCAGCACCCACGCCCCGAGCGCACCTAATACTCCCACTGATGCGACCTCAATGAGGATGAATGCCATCACGGCCAGGAGCCACAATCCCGGCGTCTGCTCAATCCGGTGGGCGACCCACACCAGCATGGTCCCGATCACGAGAAAGGCGGCAAAATGCAGCACCGTGTACGCGGCCACTGAGCCCACGGTCACTTGCACCTCAGCCGCGCTCGTGGCCCCGAGAAACACCAGCGAGCCCAGTGCCCCGGGGGTGGAAAGCGGGCTGCCGGTGGCTACATCCAGCACGAAGAACCAGATCGCGACTGCGGCGGCGCCTACCAGACCAATCCCGATCCCCTGCGTCAACAATTGGTGGTTTCTGAGGGTCGCCAGACCAAAGGGTGTGTCCGCCCGACTGGCGTAGTGCAAGTAACTCATCATGGCCATACCACCGGCAAGGTTCGCCAGTACCACGTGAACCGAGGGGAGCACGGATGCAAGCTCGGCCCCGACCAGCCAAAAGGCACCGTAGTGTACCGCGTTCAACACGCCGATTCCAAACACCGCGCCATGCCGGAGCGCGGGCTCCAACCCGAGTGACGAGATGGTCCATCCCGCTACAATGCCCAGAAACGCGAAGACACCAAAATGCAGCACTGTGAATGCGATGACGGCGCCAGCAGAACCGACAAAGGTTTCTGTGCCCAATAGAGCTGCTGCCAGGGCAGCGGGGGTGGCCAGCGGTTGTCCCGCGAGCAGGTCCACCACCAAAAACCAGGTCGCAACGACTGCGCCGGCCATCAGCCCGCCAATCAAGCCGTGCGCTATGAATTGGGAACCGTGACGCTGCATTGTAGCACCTCGTGCTGGAGTCGTGGTGCCCCGACCGCTCCTCTCCCACTCCTGTGATTTACTGTGTCGACAGTCGTACGCAAGGGGAGCTTAGGTCAGCTCGCTGCCGCTCCGCCACTCGTAGCCACACTTCTGACAGTGCCACGTCGGATCGTCGCCTGTCTTGCGGCGACCGCCGAAAAACACCTTGCGCTGATTGGCATCGCGCAGCTGCTCCTCAGTCGGCGCTCCGTAGACGATCGCCGCGGCTTTCCGCGCCAAGCACAGCGGACACCGCATCTCCGACTGGGTCACACGATGAACGGCCCCGCTTCCGCGTCCGCCTGTTCAATTTCGTCGCTGCACAGCTCGAAGAACCTGCATGACCGGCACCGGCCGCGATCCGAGGTCAGCGGAAACTCTCCCCGCTCCCGTGGTTCGTTGCCTTCTGGATCGATGAGATACCGCTGCATACTCGCCACACTGTCCGCAATATCACGCTCCGCCGCCTCCAGGTCTTCCGGTGTTATCGGACCGCTGACCCGTTGCCCCGAAAAGAGATACTCCAAGTGACCGTGTAGGACCGGAGTCGCGAACTCCTGTTTTGAGCGAACGTAGAGACCGTAATAGCGGAGTTGTTGCACATGGAGGTCCTCTTCCGCTCCGGTCTTCCAGTCGACGATGTGATACTCGCCATCGCCGGTGCGGTAGAGAAGATCGGGTTGCGCCCATACGGTGTGGCCGTGAATCTCGACTCCTGCCATCCGGTCCACATCTTTGACTTCCACAAATGGCGCCGCGAGCGCCTCCCGATAACTCTGTGATTCGAAGAAATGTGTCAGGCAGGAGACGAGCTTCTGTTTGATTTTCTCGATCAGGGTGTCGGGCGGGCCGGTCCCATAGTAGAACTCGTGCAGCATCGTGCGGTACTTCGGCGCGCGTTCCCAGTCGGCGCGTTTCTGCGCTTCCACGTACGCACGATTCAACGCACGGCGACCATCGTCGATGAGCTGTGTCGCCGTGAGCGGCCGCTTCCCACCACGGGCGTGGAGAATGGCCTTGGCGATCAACGAGTGGATCTCGGATCCAACGCAGAGGTGAAGGTTGGTTATCTGCTTCAATCGCCACGCGGTGCGGGCGACTGGGTCGGCATCGTCGAGCCAGCCGTTGTGAGACCCGTAGTATTGCCAGTAATACATGCGTGGGCACTCTTGGAACATGCCTCGCCGGCTCTGCGACCAGGAAAACGCGGGGAAGGATGTGACCTCAAACGCCATGCTTCCAAGGATAACCAGCACCCATGATCGGGTCCATCGCCGCCGAGAACATCGCAGCAGCCGGTGAACGGGTGAGGCGCGTTCGACAAAAAGGCGCCCGGGCTACGTGCCCCGGGCGCCCTGCCCCATTCGGGGGCTCCTTCCGCTCGCGCGTCAGGGGCTAACCACACACCCGAACCCTGCCCTGCACCATCCCACCCCATCTCGCACTCGCAGTGAACCGAGGGTGCACACCTCCCCTCCCCGGCCCTCTATGGCCACCTCCTCGGCTCGGTCCACATGTAATGGTATGGCTCGGGCCATGTAGAGATGGTGAAATACGCATGAAGGCTCAGTCTATCCACCTTTGCCACGTCGCTTCATCCAGCCCAACCGTCAACTCCCTCCCTCTGCGGACGAGCGGCATGCAGAGGAGCAGTGGCTCGTCACACAACTTGTCGAGCCAATGATCAGACGATAGGCGTGCAGCTCCTAGTCCAAGCGCGCTGAAGCGTTTCGAATTGCGATCGACCAAGGCGTCAACGCCGAACCGCTGTACGAACCGGAGCAGCTCCCCCCGAGACGCCGCTCGCTGCCGGAGATCCACGAAATGGACCTTCACCCGCCGCTCCGCAAAGAACCTGAGCGCCTTGCGGGTGTCCACGCTCTTCTTGGTCCCAAATACCTGAACGTCCATGAACCGATCGACGGGGTTGCTACGGGAATAGAGTGCAACGCGCTGCAGTCCAAGATATTGAAAGCCCTTCGCCGGCCAAAGCCCGGCGAAGGGTCAACCCGCCGCGTGCGGCGATCCGGGGATGCCCGAAATCAACCTACGTAGGCGACCTCGAACGCACCCATTTTGAGGAAAGCGACAACCCGCTTGAACTCGGCTGCGCGCGATTTCCCGATGATGCCGCGCTCGATCCCGCTCCGCAGATTGATCTGGAAGATGCGCTCCAGCCCCTTTGCCAGGGCCAGCGCGTCGAATGACGAAAACGAACTCATGCCTTCCAGTTCCTTCCAGTCCACGTATCGGCTGACGGCCCGTTTGATGTCTTCAAAATCTTGTATCGTCAAGACGAGTTGCCCGTCATCGCGGCAAAAAGCGATTGCATGACAAGCCCGTGACGTGTGTGGCAGATCATCCGGCAGCAGCATAACCCCAATCCGTTCGAATTGCTCGTGGAGAGAAAACCGGGGGACCAGGCGCTGGTTCGCTGAACTGTGTCGCCCTGCGCTCGGTTTCTCGTCGTCTCGCCCACTTGGAGGAGCAAAACACATACCCGTCTCAAGTGGCGCCGGCTCACCCGTCCGGCACTACTGCGTAAGTGGGCTTCGGAGCTACATCTAGCACATGTTGAACGGGTGGTGACGCCGGTCCGCCGCGAGGAGAGCCGGCCGGCCTCGACTCAGTCGGAACGGGCGCGGACCGGCTCGCTTGTTGACCAGGTGCAACATGCGGTCACGGGGATGATTGAGTCTGTGTATCAGACCGGATTCAGTAATAAATGTGGACCGAGCTAATATGCCCGGCAAAATGGCGATCGAGAAACCCGAGAATCGAGTCGAGCACCTGCCATTCGGATTCCTCCATCCCGCGCGGGCAGCGTACTTCGAGCTGGACGACCTCGCCCATACCGCGGGCGATCTTGACCCAGCCCGGATATCGCGAGTGCTTCCATTTCGTACGATTACGTTCTCGCGCACCCGTGCGCCGCCACGTCCCGAGCTTTCGACGCCTCAGCTCCGACTCCTTCTGTACCAGCGCTCGATAGAGCCCAAACTCTCCAATCGGTATCACCAGGAGTTGTCTCATGCGTTCCCCTTCCAGCCGAGGATTCTGCCACCGAGGCGGATCAGGCTGATAGAATAGTGCGGCTCAGCAGCTTGGGCCAGTAATCCTCCCCTAGCCGCCGGCGCACCGAGGCGATAGATCAAGAACAACCCGTTTCGAACCTTCGTCCCGGACTGTGCCGATGATCGCAGCCCTCCACTGGTCAGCCTGGTTGCTGTTGCTTTGCTCCGTGCTGATTGGTCTCGTATTGGAACTCGCCTTTTTCATCACGCAGCGCCGTCGGTACCGCAACGACGACTGACGCCGACTCATGGCTTCCACCGGAATCATTGCTGTCCTCGCAACGTACCTCTTGATCCTGCTGGCAATTGGCGCGTGGGGCGGCCGCGAATCAAAGGGCGTGGCCGAGTACTTTGTGGCGGGGAAAAAACTCCCGTCGTGGGTCATCGCGTTCAGCTCCAACGCGACCGGCGAGAGTGCGTGGCTCCTGCTCGGCCTCACTGGGATGGGTTATCTCGTCGGCGTCCATGCGTTATGGATCGTCCTAGGCGAGGTACTCGGCGTGACACTCAGCTGGGTGTTCGTGGCAGTGCCGTTCAAGGCGTATACCGATCGGTACGATTCGATCACGGTTCCCGATTACCTCGAGGCACGGTTCCGCGATTCCCGACACCTGCTTCGCCTCATCAGCATGGCCATCATCGTCACGATGGTAACGGCCTACACGGCGGCGCAACTTACGGCGTCTGGAAAAGCGTTTAGTTCGTTTCTGGGAACCAGTTACACGACGGGGGTGCTGATAGGAGCCGCCGTGATTCTGTACTACACCACGGTCGGCGGGTTCAAGGCCGTCGCCTACAGCGACCTGCTGCAAGGGGTCCTCATGTTCGGAGGGCTGCTTGCGCTCCCGATCGTGGGATTCGCCGCTGCAGGAGGGTGGACCACAGTGATGGCGACGTTGCAGACCATGGATCCCAACCTGCTCGAGCCCATGGGTGAGTTCGGCTGGTCCGTAGCGGGCGTCGCAAGCGCAGCAGGGTTTGTCGGGATCGGGCTCGCGTTTCTCGGAGCCCCGCAACTGTTAATGCGCTTCATTTCGGCCCGGGATCGCCGAGAGATCGTGGACGCAAGCTTGATTGCGGTCATTTGTATCATCGTGTTCGACGTCGGCGCGGTATTTGCCGGGATGGCCGGCCGAACGCTGTTTCCGGGCTTGGCCGATCCGGAGACCATCTTGCCGGAGATGAGTGTTGGGTTGTTCCCGTCGGTGTTTGCGGGAATCTTCCTCGCGATCGTGTTGGCGGCCATCATGTCGACGGTCGACTCGTTGCTCATTCTTGCCTCATCGGCGGTCGTGCGGGACTTCATCCAGATGACACTGCGCCCTGCGTTCTCCGATCTCAAACTCTCCGTGCTCGGTAAGGTTACCACGATGATCATAGGCGTCATCGCCCTCGTGCTGGCACTGGGCGAGGTTCGGATGATCTTCTGGTTTGTGTTGTTTGCGTGGTCAGGTCTCGCAGCCGCATTTACCCCGGTGGTGCTGTGTTCCCTGTTTTGGAAGGGAACGACCCGGAGCGGGGCCATCGCTGGCATGGTGGCGGGTTTCTCCACGACCATCATTTGGGTCGTGGCCGTCAAGGAGCATGTCTACGACCTCTATGAAATGCTGCCGGGATTCTTTATTGGTTTTATAGTGACGATCGGGGTGAGCCTGTTCACCGCCGCTCCTGAGGGGAGCACTGACGAGTGGAACGCGATCCGGCGTGCCCTGCGACAATCGCAGCGTGGACCCGACCAATCCTGATGAGAGAAACATGACCAAGCGTCTCATCTACCATATCGACGACATCCCGCCGTGGAGTGAGAGTCTGCCGCTGGGGTTCCAACACTATCTCACGATGTTCGGCTCCACCGTCGCGATTCCCTTGTTGCTCGCGGAGCCGCTGGGGATGGCCGACGATCCAATTGCGGTGGGGTGGCTGATCGGCACGATGTTTTTTGTCAGCGGCATCACGACGCTGTTGCAGACCACGCTGGGAAACCGTCTCCCCTTGGTCCAAGGAGGGACGTTCTCGTTTTTACAGCCGGCCTTCACGATCCTGGGCATGGCGGCATTGGCGGACGCCGGGTGGGAGGTGCGGATCCTCCACGTGCAAGGCGCGGTGATCGCCGGCGCCTTCGTGGAAATCTTGCTTGGATACTCCGGCCTCGTCGGTAAGCTGCTCCGCTTCGTCGGCCCGGTAACGATCGCACCCACGATTGCACTCATTGGACTCGCGCTCTTCCGATTTGGCGCGCCGGTGGCGGGGACCCACTGGGGAATCGGCGGCCTTACAATCGCCCTGATCATTCTGTTCAGCCAGTATATGCGGCATACCCATCGGGCGTTCGAACTCTTTCCGATCATGCTCGGCATCTTGCTCGCGTGGAGCGTGGCATGGGCGTTGACCGGCGTTGGCGTCTTTGGCGAGAGACACCCCGCACATGTGTCGCTTGCTACGGTGCAATCGGCGCCCTGGTTCCGCATGCCGCTTCCGTTTCAGTGGGGCTGGCCCGTATTCGGCGTGGCAGCGATTGTCGGCATGCTGGCCGGCTACATCGCGTCCATCGTGGAGTCTGTGGGAGATTACTATGCTTGTGCCCGCCTCGCAGGCGCTCCAATCCCGAGTGAACGGGTTGTCAATCGCGGGATCGGTATGGAGGGTGTTGGGTGTCTGATCGCCGGCATCTTTGGCACCGGCAACGGCACCACGTCGTACAGCGAAAACATCGGTGCAATCGGATTGACCCGAGTGGGAAGCCGGCGTGTTGTTCAGGTCGGGGCCGTGCTCATGCTGTTCCTCGCGAGTTTCGGCAAGTTCGGCGCATTGTTCACAACGATCCCGCAGCCGATCGTCGGCGGCATGTACTGCGCCATGTTTGGGATGATCGCCGCCGTCGGCCTTTCAAATCTGCAATTCGTCAACTTGAACTCCGCGCGAAACCTCTTCATCCTTGGCTTCGCATTCTTCATGGGCCTGTCGCTGCCGGAATATTTCACTGCAAACCCGGTCACGTTTCAGCCGCAATGGCTCGCCGATATTGCCAACACCCTGGGCAACACCGGCATGGCGGTCGGCGCCTTGATCGCCCTGGTGCTGGACAACACGATTCCGGGAACGGATGATGAGAGAGGTCTCACGGCATGGGCGAAAGCCACATGATCACCACATGGCATGGAGGTAGACAATGGCAGACCGAGTCATGAAGGTACAGTACGCGTACATCAAGGCGCCGAACCGTGCCGGCCGCGGAACGCATGCGCTCCAGGCATTGAAAGACGCCGGAGTGGACTTACTGGCGTTTTCCGGATTCCCGATCGGCGGGGGAAAATCTCAGCTTGATTTTGTCACCCGTGACATGCCCGGTCTGCGCCGCGTCGCACGGCAGCAGGATTGGCGCCTGAGCAAGCCCAAACGGGCGTTTCTCGTGACGGGTACCGATCGCATCGGCGCCGCGCTCAGCCACATGCGAAAGCTGGCAGACAAACGGATCAACGTCACGGCAGCGGATGCCGTGACGGCGGGTGCAGGCCGATACGGAATGATTCTGTGGGTGCGTCCGAAGGACTATGCGCGGGCGGCTCGGACATTGAAAGCCAGGTGAGTGCGCGGAATGAAATACACTCAATAGCGACCATTGAATATCCAATATCCGATATCCAATAGTCGACACTCAGCTCAATGAGTGCCGGACGCGAGACGCGAGACGCTGAACGCAGGATGCCGGGTGCAGGACCCGAGCGAAACTGACCCAACGATCGAACTACGGATATGGAACATTGGATATTCGATATCCAGTGAGATCACAGCGCCTGAAACCCGGCTGACAGGTACACAATCACGACGTACTTGACGCTCAGTCCGATAAAACTGAACGTCATTGCCTTTCGAAGACCGTATCGGGTCACGCCCGCAATCAGCAGAAGATTGGGGGACGATAGGGGCAAGAGATTGAAAACGAGCACGGCCCAATGACCGTGCCGGTGAATCGCGCCCTTCGCACGCTCATACCGTTTGTGGCCGATCAAGTTGTGGATGACCTCGTCGCTGACCGCACGCCCGATCCCGTAGTCGATGACCTGGGCGGCGAGGGCCGTGATCACCGCGAGCCCGATGAGGACCGTTCCCGAATGCCCCTCCGCCAGATACAGCGGAACCAGGGCTTCTACCGGCATCAACAAGAAGAACAGATACCCGGCGAAGTGGACGGCCGAGAATCCATGGAGACCGGGTTGTCTGTCGGAGAGAATCGTCCGCCCAACAGTCAATGACATGATCGTGATAGCGACCACCAGGAGACCGACTGCGATGAGCGTCCTCGAGCGATTGGTCACCGGCTGCGATCGACGCTACGAAGCCGAGAGGTCGGCAAAACCTCCGGGCACGTAATCTCGACCTTCGGCTACGCGGTCATTCCACGTATCGGGTTCGGGCGCGCGACGTTTTTCCACCATCGTGATGCAGCCATCCACGGGACAGATGAGGGCACACAGGTTGCAGCCGACGCATTCGGTCTCGTCAACCCACGGCACGCGATACGGTTTTGCTGACGCGCCGGCGGCCTTCTCGGCCGCGATCCGCGCCTTGGGCGCGACATGGCCTGCAATCGGCTCAGTACCAGGCAGATGAATACACTGATGGGCGCCATCATGACATGCCACGTGGCAAAGCTGGCATTCGATGCAGAGGTCTTCGTCGATCTCGGCCACGACGTGGTAGTTCAGGTCTAACTCACCCCATTCCCGGAAACCCGGTAC
>JBFHWR010000008.1:0-25602 GCA_041599395.1 Gemmatimonadales bacterium
GTAGCGCCCGGCTCGACATCTCCGGCCAGCGCCTCGTACGTCGTTGGTATCTCGGCTTCGGTGGCGGTCTCTTCGGGCGCAAAGACCACCTCGGCCCCCTCGACGAGCGCGCGTGGCTCCGCGAGACCCCCGACGCGAATGCGCGGACCTTGCAAATCGACCAACAGGCCGATGTGCTTGTTGTGTCGGTCAGCCACGCGCCTCACCAACTGCATGATTTTTGCTCGCGATTCCGGCGTGCCATGGGCACTGTTGACACGAACCACGTTCACACCCGTCCCGATCAGTTTGTCCAAAACGGCTTCTTCTGCTGACGCCGGCCCGACGGTCGCGACGATTTTGACGCGGCGGAGATAGTCCCGTTCCGTCATTGGAATTCCTATTCGTCCTGGCGCAGGCAGTCCGCCAGCCGCGGTAGCGCCGTGCCTGCACGGGCTCGCCAACTCCATGTCGCCCGGGCGCTGTAGGGCGTGACATCCGGATTGATCTCAATCACCGCACAGCGTCGTCGCAGGGCGATTGCGGGAAGTTCGGCCGCCGGATACACCACCGCGGACGTCCCGACGATCAGCAGGGCGTCGCACGTTTCCACCGCCTCCCAACCCTCACGCACCGCGTCTTCCGGGAGCGGCTCGCCAAACCACACCACTCCCGGACGGATCGGACTGTCGCACACGTTGCATCGGGGCGGCTGCACGCTGCCGTCCGCCGCGCCCGCCAGTCCGTCGAGCAAGCTGCCCTCGAACGGGTGTCCCGCATCGAGGCAGCGAAAGGCCGCGAGATTGCCGTGCAACTCGCTCACGTGCTCGCTCCCCGCGCGCCGGTGCAAGCCATCGATGTTTTGCGTCACCACGTCCACACGATCAAACCGCTCCGCGAGACGCACGATGGCAAAGTGCCCGGCATGCGGCTTGGCATCTCGCATCTGTCTCCACCGGCTCACATACCACCCGAAGACGCGAGCGGGGTCGCGACGGAACGCCGCCTCCGTGGCGAGATCTTCCGGGTCGAACGTCGACCAGAGGCCGGTCAACGCGTCGCGGAAGGTCGGCAAGCCGGACTCCTGGGACATTCCCGCACCAGTCAGGACGACGAGCCGTCGACCGCCTTCCAGCAGTTCCGCGCACGTCTTCGCTTCAGCCGTGATCCGAGGCGCCCCGTCCAATACGAGGTCCGTGTGCTCGTCCATGTGCGATGTCTCCGGGTTAGCATCGAAGCCTACACCCGTGTGGTCAGAACGCAATCTCGGCTCCGAGGCGCACCAGGCGCGGGATCCCGAAGGCAAACAGCGGTTGCGTGAAGTCTCGCGCGGCGCGTTCGTAGAGTTCGCCAAGCTCGTCCTCGCCGGCGATCAACCCGTCACCGTTGTCATCGGCCCACGCGCGATACCGCGGGGACTCATACGGAATCGGGCTGGGGTCCGACGCAAACGCGTCTGCCGCCAGCGCCGCAATCTCGTCGTCGGTCGGCCCCGGCGCCGCTGAACTCCGACGGACCGCGACGACGTTCCGCCGATTCGTCAGGTTGCGAATATCGACGTACACACCCCAACGCGCGCCGGCCACGGCGACGGATCGCCGAAGCAGAACATCCACGCTCACCTGTGACGGTAGGCGCTGGCTGTTGGGTAAGCCGATGAGCGAATCTCCTCGAAGGTTGGTGCGGCTAAATGGAAGACCGGAGCTCCACTGGAGGACTGCGCCAGCTTCCGTTCCAGCCAACAGCGCCCCGCCCCTGCGTGGAACGCGCGCCCGGGTCACCAGCGTGAGCGAGTGTCGTCGGTCGAAGTCGAGCGGGAACGCGGTCTGCGCGGGGATGATTGTGTCGCCCGTCGGCGCAATCCTGAGACGACGGAAGAGATCTCTGGCATCGGTCGCGGTGGCTTCAGCCTGCTGCAGCACATAGGTGACACGGACGCCGATGCCGCTCGGGTCGTCGCGCTCCAACGTCACCTCGACACCTTTAACCGTGCCGAAGTCACCGTTCCCGAACACGGAACTGTCGGGATCGAACCCGACGGGTAGTGACGCAACCAAGCCTTGGAGGCGGCGCACGTACACGCCGGCCCGTACACCCAGGTTGGGACTCGCACGCACACGGGCTTGGAGTTCGTACTGGGTGCTCGTTTCAAAACCCAACGACGGGTTGCCACGTCGGAATCGGCCGGTACGAAGCGTATCGTCGAAGGCTGCGTCTACGAGGTATTGGAGATCAGGGGGCTGCACGAAACGTCCGACACTCGCCACCACGGTCCCCACTCCAAGGGCGGTCGACACGGCGAGCCGAGGACTCATGGCGACGCTGGTCCCGCCCCGGTCGGCACCCGCGCGTCCGGTTGTGAAGGCGTCGACACGGAGCCCACCCGTGATCGTCAGGTCGCTGGCGCGTTGTTGCCACTCCGCATATCCCGCCGCCTGCACCGGGCCGTAGGATGCCGCGACCGGCGGCGGCGCTCCGTCGTCGGTCGATCGAAATCCCTCCAGCCGCGTAAACGTCGCGACCCATTGCCCTGCCAATTCGGCGCCGATCCGTATGTCGGTGTTCCGGCCGCGACCAATACAGGACGTCGAGGCGGCCGCGCAGCTCTCGGAATCGATTCCAGCGAAGCTCTCCGCGAGGTGAGCTTGTCATGAAAAACGCGGGAACACCCCACGGGGTGGCGCGCTCGAACGTCGGGGTGAGAAACCCGGGGATGACCTCGCCAGCGCGGACTGTATCCCGACTTCGCGCGATGTCGCTGCCCGCAAAGTCGAATCCCCGGAATGTGAACGATCCCACGCGACGGCGCGGTCGCCGCAGCAGCGGAGCACGGGTTGCCTCCTGTTCGAAGAAGCCAAGCCGGGCATCGACGACCACGGTCGTGGACGCGCTCCGGGCCGACATTCGCTCGAGGTGCAGCATGGCCAGGCGTCCCTGCACGCGTTCGCCGCTGCCGCTCCGACTGTATTTCAGGACCGGATCGAACAGCTCGCGCTGCGATTCTGACAGGAGACCGAGCGCGCGGAGCGTGTAGCTCCGTCCAAGGGGTATCGTGAGCTTGCCAAGCAGGTCATACCGCTCGCCAGCGGCATGGGGAAGCAGCCAGGGACGGCCAAACCGCGGATCGAGCGAATCGGGAGGCGGAGGCGCATTGACGGGATCATCGTCCACACGCGCCTGCGCATCGGCGACCGCGAGGAACCGGGCCGACCCCACGAGTGGCCCGCCCACGACGGCGACGACGCGGTCGAGCCCCACGTCCCACCCATCCGGGAGCGGTCGGTCCGTCTCGAGCGAGACGTGGCCGGCCAGCCGGTCGCCCCCCTCCTTGGTCACCGCGGTGACGATGCCGGACAACGCCTGTCCGTAGCGCGCCGAAAAACCGCTCGTGATGAGTGACGCTTCCTGAATCGCGGCCGGCGGAATCCGGAGTCCCAGGGGCCCTGAAGAGGCGTCCAGCTGGTTCTTCAGTCCGAGGCCGTCGATGATCAAGCTCTGCTGTCCCACACGACCACCGCGTACGGATCCGCCGACGACCCCTGCTTGCAGCGCCACGGCTTCCGACAGCGTCGTTACCGGAAGTTCCCGCAAGTCTTCAGCACGCACGCGGTGGACTGATTGCGTGACCTGGGGGTCCAGCAGCGGGTCGGGCGTTGCCTCCACCACCAGTCCCGGGATCGCCAGGGCCTCGCGGACCAGTGTGATTTCCAGCAGGACGGTCTTGCCGCTCTCGACCACGACGCTATCTGCAAAGACCGATCGAAACCCCGCTGCCCGAACGCCGACACGGTACACTCCCGGCCGAAGCGCGCGAATGAGAAACGTCCCCGAAGAATCCGTTACCCCGGCACCCCCGCGGGCGCCGACCTCGACGATGGCCCGAACCACGGGTAGACCACTCTCGCTCTCGGTGATCCGACCGCTGATGGTTCCGCCAGCCTGCGCCACCACGAGTGCCGGAAAGCAGACGAGAAGCGGCGGAACCAGGGCGCAACGCATCACGGCAGCGAGATCAGCCAGATGTCCCGCCCCGAACCGATTTCCACCTCGGCAATCACCCGCCGACCTCCGGCTGGACTGACGCGCCGAACCAGGCCTGGGGTTGGCAACGCTCCCAGCGTCCGCCCCGAGTCCGCGTCGAGCCACTCCAACACCGATCCGTTCGAAATAGCCGCGAGCGGCATACCGCTCACGACGGCGAGGTCCACGACCGGCCCGGAAAACACCGCGACGTCCGTACGGACGCCGCCCTCGAGACGGCGCAACCTCGCGGGATCGTCGGCGTCCACCACCCACCACCCCGCACCGGGCCCGCGTGTGAATGCGATGACTCCCGCTCCGCCAGACACTTCGGAGACCACCCCATCGTTCAAGTCCGCGCTTGCCAACCCCAAAGGCGAAAACACGGTATCGCGCACATTGTCGACGAGCGGAAACGTCTCGAGGCCGGCAACGAACCGAAGTCGATCCTCTCCGTCCCACGTGAGACTGCGGACCGCGTTGGCCAACTCGCCAAACAGATCGAGCAACACGTTGATCTCGAAATCGGTGCTGTCGGGCGCGTCAATCCGCGCCACCGAGAGGGTTCGCACGCCCGGCGCAAAGCTGGTGATGCGCCCTTGCTGGAAGACGTAGGCCAACCGGCCTCCGACGGACGCCGCAGGGAACATCCACGCATCGAGCATCGCGTCGGCTGCGTCCCCGCCGGGGCAGACCCGATTCAGCAACGTACCCCCCGAGACCGGCAGGTATCCGAGGCACCGGTCGGCGTCGGCCCGATTCGGTTCGAGCCGTGTGAAGATGATCATCGTATCGCCACTCACCACGGGTGCGCGATCCTCGCCGGGATTGAAGGTGAGCCGCCGCACGTCGTTCTGGCTGTATGGTCCGAGCGGATCCGGATCTGAGGGCGCGAACGGTTCGCTGTGCCCGCAGGCAGCCAGACACGCGAGCAGCGTCGCGCTACGAACGAGACGCGGGAGGGGCGGCGCCGGCGTCGTCAGGGGGTGCTCGACGCAACCGGTGCGGGGTACGTGCGGTCAACGTATGCGTCGAGAATGCCGAGGAATTCCTCCACAATGCGGTCGCCTTTCAGCGTAACCGAGAGCGATCCGTCCACGTAAACCGGAGCCTTTGGCGCCTCGGCCGTCCCCGGAAGCGAAATGCCGATGTTGGCATGCTTCGATTCGCCGGGACCGTTCACGACGCATCCCATCACCGCCACCCGCATCGACTCGACACCCGGATGCTGTTCCTTCCACAGCGGCATCTGTCTCTCGAGGTAACGCTGGATCTCGTCCGCCATTTCCTGGAAGAACGTACTGGTCGTGCGGCCGCAGCCGGGACACGCCGTGACCTGCGGAACAAATTCCCGAAGCCCCAGTGACTGCAGGACGTGCTGTGAAACCCGGACTTCTTCGGTACGGTCTCCGTCGGGCTGGGGAGTGAGTGACACGCGGATTGTGTCCCCGATTCCCTGCTGCAGCAGCACCGCCAGACCGGCGGTGCTCGCCACGATGCCCTTTGTTCCCATGCCCGCCTCGGTCAAGCCGAGGTGCAACGGATAGTCCGAGCGCGGCGCCAACAGGCGATAGACGTCGACCAGGTCCTGAACCTGGGACATCTTTGCCGAGAGGATGATGCGATCGTGCGCCAGTCCCGTTTCCTCGGCAAGCTCCGCCGATCGCATCGCGCTCTCCACCATTGCTTCCAGCGTGACCTCCCGCGCGTCCCGCGGTTCGGAACGCCGGGCGTTGTCATCCATCAATTCGGTCAGCAGCGCGCGATCGAGCGATCCCCAATTGACCCCGATACGTACGGGTTTGTCGTACTCGATTGCCACGCCGATGATCGTGCGAAAGTTGTCGTCTCGCCGGCGCGCGCCCACGTTTCCGGGATTGATGCGGTACTTCGCCAAGCTGCTCGCGCAGTCGGGGTACTTAATCAGCAACAGGTGTCCGTTGTAGTGAAAGTCCCCGATGACCGGGACATCGACGCCTTCGCCCGCCAACCGGTGCACGAGTTCCGGGATGGCGCGCGCCGCGGCGTCGTTGTTGACGGTCACGCGGACCAGCTCGCTGCCTGCCTCTGCGAGTTGGGTGACCTGCTGCGCAGTAGCCGGCACGTCTGCGGTGTCGGTATTCGTCATGGATTGCACGACGATGGGGTGACACGATCCCACCGCGACCCGACCAATCCACGTCGTGACGGTCGTACGTCGGTTGATCATCGGCATGTCACCAGGAAGAATAACCCGAATGCGCGCCGGAGGGGATCGATCAAGGCGCCACGTTGTGGCGGGCGCGCGCCAGGGCGCACCCGCGCGAGCGACTACGCGGCAGCAGCTTCCATTGCCGGCGTGTAGCTTCCCGTACGGGCCGCGCCGTTACACCGCGCGCGGTGGTAAAAAGTCTCCTGGGCGTCGGACACATTGGTGGCCTGCCCCTGCCACGCCTTGAGCGCGGCGTCCTGTAGGGCGCGCCCATACGAAAAGCTCAATTCCCACGGATGACGGCCCAAGCTGTTCATCGCGCTCAGGTGCGCGGTCGCGACTTCGGAGCTTTGGCCACCGGACAGGAAGACGATGCCCGGTACGGCGACGGGCACCGTCCGTTCGAGCGTTCGGACCGTCGCTCCGGCCACCTCCGTGACGCCCGCCTGCTCCGGACAGCCTTTGCCCGACAAGACCATGTTGGGCTTGAGCAGGGTCCCTTCGAGCTCCACGCGATGTTCAATCAGCTCTGTATAGACGTTGCTGAGTACCCACGTGGTCACCTGTTCACAGCGATCGATGGTATGGTACCCGTCCATGAGCACCTCGGGCTCGATGATCGGCACGAGACCGGCCTCTTGCACGAGTGCGGCGTACCGTGCAAGGGCGTGCGCATTGGCCACCATGCAGAATCGCGTGGGAGTGTTATCGCCAATTGAAATCACCGCACGCCACTTGGCGAAGCGGGCGCCGAGATGCGAGTACTCCTCGAGACGCGCGCGCAGGCCGTCCAGTCCTTCCGTGATCTTCTCCTCGGGAAATCGGGCCAACGGCTTTGCGCCGGTATCGACTTTGATGCCCGGGATGATCCCCTGTGTTGTCAGCACTTCGGCAAACGGCCGCCCATCGGAACTCGTCTGCCGAATTGTCTCATCAAACAGGATCACCCCGCTGATAAACTCTCCGATGCCGTTCGTCGTGAACAGCATCTCCCTGTAGTCACGCCGGCTCTCTTCGGTTGACTCGAGGTTGATGGACTTGAACCGCTTTTCGATCGTCGGAAAACTCTCGTCTGCCGCCAGGATGCCCTTTCCTGGGGCCACCAGCGCCTTCGCCGTGGAAGCCAGTTCCGCTACGTCCATTATTCCGTTTCCTCCGTATTCCTTGGCAACACGTCGCCTCGATCGGTCGACGCAATACGTTGATGGATGATGACTGGACAGCGGGTGTCGCCGTAACCCACGCGCCCCGCATCGTCACCAAATATAGTACGCAACCGGTCGACTCGCCCGTGCCGTGGAGCACGGCTCCGATCGGGACGACGCGCCTGATACAAAGCGGCCCGGCTCGTGGTTACGAACTGGGCCGTGTCGCGGAGAGGCGGACTCACCGTCGCTGCTGATCGCTCAGCGACTCACCCGCATTCGCTGTACCCACACACATGACACTTCACACAGCTCTCCGCAAACTCCAGCTGCGAGCCACAGTCGGGACAGGCGCCCGCGTGCTGTTCGGCGTTGTGCCAGGTCAGCTCGATCATCTCGCCCTCGGACCCCGGCGCGGTTTGCCGCCCGACGGAGACCACAGGCTCGTCTTCCGTCGCTGGCGCATCGAGCAACTCTTGCTGCACCCCTTGTTTGTCCCGCATCCAGCGTTCGATGGCAATACCGATCGCGTCCGGAACCGACAAGACCTTGCTGGGTCCCAGGCCGGACACGCGATCCGAGGAGATGCCGCGCAACTGCCGGTGGATCTCGTTCATTGGAATCCCGGACCGCAACGCGAGCGAGATCAGGCGCCCAATCGCCTCGACGTCGGCCATCAAGGCGCCGCCGGCCTTGCCCAAGCTCATGAACATTTCGAACGGCTGGCCTTTGTCGTCTTCCGTGATCGTGATGTACATGGTGCCAAGCGGCGTCTCGATCCGCCGGGTCGCCCCGCGCAACAGTTCCGGCCTCGACCGCTTCGCCCTGCGCTGGAGGTTTTCGGCCTCGGCCTCGTGCAAGGACCGCTTGGTCCGCTGCAACTCGGCTTCCAACTCGGCAATCGTTGCCTTCAGCTCATGTGCATCCTCCGATCCCCGCCCCGCTCCGCCGACGGCGACCGCCTGTTCGCGCACCTCGCGCGCGGTCGAGCCGGTCGACAAGACCTGCATCTGCCGGCTTCCGTCCCGATACACCGTGACGCCCTTGCAATCGAGCGCGTAGGCCAGCTCATAGATCTCGCGCACGTCCTGTTCGGATGCCGTGTGCGGAAAATTACACGTCTTGCTGATGGCGCTGTCGGTGAATTCCTGAAACGCCTCCTGCATACGAATGTGACCTACCGGGCTCACGTCGTGTGCGGTGACGAACACGCGCTGCCATTTGTCCGGCACCTCGTCAAACGCAATATGGCCGGCCTCCGCGATGCGCTGGATCAAGTCGTCGGTGTGCCAGCCCTCGTCCTTCGCGATCGCGATGAAATCCTCGTTCACGTCGGGCATGAGCACACCGGCTTGATTGCGCATGAACGCAACGGCGAAGAGCGGTTCGATACCTGACGAGCACCCGGCGATGATCGAGATCGTCCCCGTCGGCGCAACCGTCGTGAGATTGCAGTTCCGGATTTTTCGCATCGGCCGAATCCGGTTCCCGTGCTCGTCGCGGGCGCACGTGTCGTCCGGTCCCCAGATGCTGTGCGGCCACTCCGGGAAGACACCGCGCTGCGTGGCCAGCCGCTCGCTCTCCACCTTGGATTCCTCGTCCACAAAGCTCATCAACCTGCGAGCCCAATCGAGCGCTTCGGGCGCGTCGTACGGGACGCCGAGCTTGATGAGAAAATCCGCCCACCCCATGACTCCCAAACCGACCCTGCGGATCTTCTTCGAGAGCTCGGCAATTTGGGGGAGCGGGTACTTGTTGACGTCGATCACGTTGTCAAGAAAATGGGTGCAAAGATGCACGGCCCGGCGCAGGCCTTCCCAGTCCACCTGTCCGTGCTCGACGAACAGACCGACGTTGATCGATCCGAGGTTGCAGACGTCATACGCCAACAGGGGCTGTTCCCCGCACGGATTGGTCGCCTCGTAGCGGCCCAGGTGGGGAACCGGATTGAACTTGTTGGCGCGATCGATGAAGAACACGCCCGGCTCGCCCGTTTTCCATGCCCCGTGCACGATCTTGTCAAAGACATCGCGCGCCGCGAGGCGTCCCACCACTTCCTCGGTGCGGGGGTGGATCAGGTCGTAGTCGTCACCGTGTTCCACGGCGTGCATGAACGCATCGGTGACACCGACTGAGATGTTGAAGTTCGTGATTTGGGTCGTGTCGTCCTTGCAGGCGATGAATTCCAGGATGTCCGGATGATCGACCCGGAGGATCCCCATATTCGCGCCGCGGCGTGTGCCGCCCTGTTTCACGACCTCGGTCGACGCATCGTATAACGACATGAACGACACCGGCCCGGACGCGACGCCCATGGTCGAGCGCACGACGTCGTTGGCGGGCCGCAGCCGGGAGAAGCTGAATCCGGTGCCCCCGCCCGACTGATGGACCAAGGCCATGTCGCGAAGCGTGTCGTAGATCCCGCTCTGTCCGCTCGAGAGCGCGTCGTCCACGGGTAGCACGAAGCACGCCGAGAGCTGGCCCAGCGGCCGACCGGCATTCATGAGCGTAGGACTGTTCGGCATCCACACGCGGCTCGCCACGAGCTCGAAGAACGCCTCGGCGAGCGCCTCGACGGCGCCCCTGCTGGCCCCGTAGTTCGCCTCCGCAGCCGCAACCGTGCGTGCCACGCGTGCGAACAGGTCCGAGGGTTCCTCGATCGGTTCGCCGGCGTCGTCTTTGATGAGGTACCGTCGCTTGAGCACAGTGAGGGCGTTGTCGGAGAGCTGCAGCTTGGATCTTCCGTTGAAATCGCCCAGACTCGTCATTCCCGGTCCTCTGACTGTAAGAGCACGACGGTTCTACCCGAAATGTACGTTTTTGGAGGGGCGACGACGACCGGGAGGGGCGCCGACGCAGGACTCGCAAGCTAGTGTCTTCGATGTCGCACGCAAGAGGGTCCGCAAGTGCCCGCTGTGGCGCCGCCATCGAGTATCCACATCACAAATCTGTTATTTCGGGTTCGTGTGGCGCGGCCAGCGACCCTTGCGGTGGTGGCGGGCCAACTCCACATAGTGCCGCCAGGTCAGTTCAATGCGCCGCGCGAGGGAACCGTCGACCGACCGGACGATCCGAGCCGGTACCCCCAGCACCAGCGAAGCAGGAGGGATCTCCATCCCCTCCGGGACCACCGCGCCGGCGCCGATCACCGAGCCGCTGCCGAGCCGGACGCCGTTCAACAGAATCGATCCCATCCCCACCAGGCAGTCGTCTTCCACGGTGCAGCCGTGGAGAATCGCCCGATGTCCCACGCCCACCCGCGCGCCCAGCGTACAGGGAAAGCCTTCGTCCACGTGAATGACGCTCAGGTCCTGAATATTGGTGTGATCGCCGACCGTAATCGGTGCCATGTCGGCACGGAGCACCGCGTTGTACCACACACTGGTTTCCTTGCCGAGCGTCACGTCTCCGAGAACCACTGCGCCTGGGGCCAGGAACGCCGTGGAATCGATCATGTGACTACGGGGTGTGGCGGAACTGCACCGTGAGACGGGCCCAGGCCTCGATAGGATTGCCGTCCTTGACGGCGGGCACGAACTGCAGGCTGTCGCGTACGAAGCGAATGGCGGCGAGAATGAGCTTCGGGGCTGCGGTTTGGCGTCGCCCGCGGAGGATCTGCGAGGGTGAGCCGTTGGCGGTCACCTTCACCAACAAGGACACCGGCTCCAGCCGCGCCGACGGGTCGGACACCCCGACGAGCGGTGGTCTGCGCGGCGACGGCCTGGAATCGAAACAGGTTCTGGTCGCGAAGTATTCGGTGCCCGGCGGCTCTTGGGTGCACGGGTTTACCGCACTCGTGGACCGAGGAAGTCTCGCCATGGCCACCCGAACCGGAACGGTGTCCCCCCCAGCCACGGACACCGTTGTCGAGTACGATTTGTATCCACGAGCGGTCACCTCGATTTCATGCTCCCCGACGTCGACCCGGTGGCTCAGGCCCTGCTTCGAGTCCCCATCGAGGGTGAGCTGGGCGGTCCGCGGCAACCCCTCGAGGACCAGGACACCGTGTTCGGGCACCGGTTGGAGTGAGTCGACGGCCTGAACTGCAGTCGAATCCTCCACCTCTCCAACGACGGCAACGGCGGTGTCGGACAGCGAGTCGTCCGGGGCGAGCGTCGGATCCTCGTTCACCGCAAGCACGGAATCGGCTGCGCCAGCGCCCAACGAATCAACCACGACGACAGATGCCGCCGGCTCGGGCGCCGCGCGCGGCGCTTGGAGCGCCTCTCGCGGCGTCTGATTAGCAAACGCCACGCCCGGCTGGATTCGTTTGACCAGGGCCTGTGGAATCGGCGCCCCCAACCCGACGTACCAATACGTCGCCGCCCCGCCGACGACTATAACCGCCACGGCGAGCCACGCAACCAGCGCGCGTCTCCCCTTCCGGTCACGCTGCTTCCGGCGCGACCGCATGACCGACCTGTCGAGCGGCGCTCGCGCGGCCTGCAAGGTATCGGGCGTACCACCTCCACCCGTCCCCACGCCCACCGACCCGGCTCCCGCCGGTTGCGGCGGCATCACGACGGTCGGCGCGGCGACCCAGACGTCTCTCTTCTCCGCGACCACCTCGAGGTGTTCCAGCAGCTCTTCCGCAGTCTGATACCGGTCGCCAGGCGCTTTGGCGACCATTCGCTCGATAACCTCGAACATCGCCCGGTGTTGCGTGGAGGGGAGAGTCGGCGTGGGCACTTTTTCCGTGATGTGCTTGAGACCGATCGCAAACGCATCCTCTCCGTCAAACGGAACATGACCGGTCAGGCACTGGTACATCACAATGCCGAGCGAATAGATGTCACTGCGGCCATCGAGTCCCTGCGCCCTCGCCTGTTCGGGACTCATATAGAGTGGCGTGCCGATCGACATGCCCGTTCCGGTCAGCCGCGTGCCGGTCGCGGCTTTGGCGATGCCAAAATCCGTCACAACCGCGCGTCCGGATTCATCGAACATGATGTTGTCCGGCTTGATATCGCGGTGGACGATACCATTCTGATGCGCGTATCCCAGGGCGGACGCCGTCGCAGCCAAGACGCCGCGCAGCTCCTCCGGAGCGATCGCTCCTCGCGTCTCGATCAGCTCCGCCAAGGACTTCCCGCGCAGGTACTTCATCACGAAGTAAATGATCTTGCCGGATCGGCCTACGCGATAAATGGGGATGATGTTCGGGTGTTCCAGTTTCGCGGCCGTGCGGGCTTCCCGTTCGAACCGTTCCACGAAATCGGCGTCGAACGCCAGTGAGGAGGGCAGGACTTTGACCGCAACATCTCGGTCTAAGAGCCGTTCGCGAGCCTTGTACACGATTGCCATGCCGCCGCGTCCGAGTTCGGCAAGCACCTCGTACTCATCGGACAACGCGGCAGTCACGAGGTCGCATTCCGTCATCTGTTCGACGGGCGCGATCGCCTGCACGGGGACCGTTGGGGCCAGCACGCCGCCACAGGACGGGCAGTACTTGGCCGATCGCTCAACCTCGCTGCGGCAGTGCGAACAGATCATGTTGAACAACCTCGGAGACAACGAACCCACGCGCCCGCCAGCGGGTGCTGAGCGCGACTAGCTACCTATAACCTCTACAGGCACCTCTCGGGTGTGACTCAGGTCACTCGTGGGCTGTTCAATCGTGAGGACGAGGCGGTAGCGCCCCGGTTTGAGGGAGGAAAGATCAATGCTCTGGTGGACGCGAGTCGCTGGTCCCTCAGATATCTGGTCGAGCGTCAACGAGATGGGTGTTCTCCCGCCGCCAAAGATCTTCTGAAAGATGTTGCCGCCTTGTTTCTTGATTTCAACACGCGCCGAGTACGGCGTCCCGCGCTCCAGTCCGTACACTTGGTAGTACAGGGACAACACCGAACCCATTGGAAACGTCGCCAGCGGGTTGACGCTCACGGTATCGGACGCGACGATTGCCACGGGTCGCGCACCGTCGCGGCCGATGACGATGTCACTCACCATCACCGCGCCGGAGGCAAACGACGGCACCCCGAGGCTGTCAAAGGTCACGACTTGTCCTGCGTCAGAATGCGGTTGCGCCAGCAGCACACGGAAATCGTACGCGCCTGGCTGGAGCGGCAGCTCGATGACTCCGCTCAGGTGGTCCCGGCGTCCGAGTTCTCGGGGCGTGGCAAACACGCGTGTGGTATCGAGAAACGCCGCCAGATCGCTTTCACCGACTCTGTTGACCGCCACGCGGAGTTCCAATGGATACGCGATGGTAGTGCCAACGGTTCGCGCCGTGAGCGACCTGCCGGACACCGCGAACGCCAGCACGACGGTTGGCGCCCCGGTGTCGTCGCCGAGAATCAGTGGCTGCACGACACCATCGAGGTCCGACCGAAACCGCAATCGATAACTGTCCGATTTGGTCCCAATCTCCACCGCCCGGTTGCCAACTCCGCGCTCTTCCGTCATGGCATTGATCTGCTGGCTGGTTCCGCCAGTCAGCATTTTTCCATAGACGGGGTGGAGGATCTCGCGAGACTCCAACAGGCCGGCAGCGTAGGGTGCAGCGTCCAGGCCCTGGGTTTGCACGGCAAGCGCCGTCTCGAGACTGAACACGTTCAGGAGACTCTCGACGAGCTTGTAGTCCGACACCTCGTCTCGAGCCGTGAAATGAAAAATCAAATCGCCCGAGCTGCGGCGATACAGCCATGATTCGTTCGGCTCCACGTCCGGGGCGGTGTACACTGCACGCCGATCGGGTTCGCCGTGCCGCACATAGATCAGCCCTCGATCGTCGAACGTCCGCTGGTCCGAACGGAACGGGTTGGTCACGTCATAGCGACGGTGGCGACTCCCCAGCCTGTAATGGTGTAGCGCATAGAAGTAGCGGCGATAGTGTTCTGCGAGGCGTTCACCCGGGCGGCGGACGTCCAGTAGGTCTCGACGCCCCCAGAATCGCTCCAGCCATTTCCGGCGATCCGCTGCCGCCAGCCCATCGAACTCCTCCAACTCGTCGCTGGACGCAATCCATTCGAGGTCCGACCGAAACAGCGCTGCCGCCTCGGGAGATCGGGCGAGATCGGCGGCACGGAAGTACGCGTCCTCACCTTCCTGATCCTGCTTGAGAAAGAACCAGGACCGAGCCAGCTCCAGCGAGGCGACGCCGGAATCACCTCCGGCGCGGAGCATCCGCTCGAATGCCACGCGCGCAGAATCCCCTTCCCCAAGGCTCCGCTCGACGCGACCGCGCGCCAACAACAGCGCCGGCCGCCCCCCTGCTGGCGTCGACGCTGACCGGCGCAGGGCACCGAGCGCCACCCGCAAGCGCGCTTCCTGACCGTGTTCGATCGCCGTGTTCGCCAAATCCACCACCGCTTGCGCAAACGACGGGTCCAGCTCCGCCGCCCTGGCAAACGCATTCGCGGCCTTGGACAGCGCATCGGTGCCGAAGATCTCGCGTAACGACTCCACGAACAGCAGGTCATGCTCTCCGAGCGCGACTTCCGCCAGCCCCAACCCATACCACGCATACGGCCACGTTGGATCCAGCTCAGACGCCCATTCGAACTCGGACGCCGCATCGTCGTAGTGTTGCTTGACACCGGTGACTTCACCAATCCGATATGCCAGGAACCCCAGACGAACGTGGACGAGCGGATTGTCCCGGTCCGACCGCGCGTCTTCGATCATCGCGCGTTCCAACTCGACCAATCGAGTCGAGTCCACCCAGTCGCTCAGCTCGTCGCGAAAGCGTTCGATCTCAGCCCGCTGCTCACGGGACTGCGCAGACGCCGTGCCCAGGACACACGGCGAAACCAGGAGGACGAAGAGGACAGCGCGAGTGATCACGGCGTCTTATACCCGACGGGGACTCGGTCGTTCGCCATACGCATGCCTGTCACAAGTCAAAACGAAGAGCCGAGAGTGAGATATGCACGCCCGTCGCCGCGCTGACTGCCCAGGCCGTCCGTCAACGGCACGGCGGCACCGAGACGAATCCGAAGACTGAAGACATTGCCCACCCCCGTATCGAGCACGAGCTCACCGCCCAGGTCCCGAAATGTGGTCAATGCTACGGACTCGCCTTCGTTCCATCCGCCCCCCGCTTCCGCAAACACCGCGAGCGACACCCGGTCGAGCAGAAGCGGCAGTTTCCACAGGCTCTTCCCCGCCGCAACGACAGGGACCCGTAACTCGATGACGCCAACGAAGGCGCGCGTAAACCGCTCGGTGCCGCGCCCGTACCCCCGCAAGGGAAACTTCCGCCGTCCACTCCCCAAGGTGTAGCCCGGAACCAACCCCACGACGTCACCGGACACGCCCCCGAGCGTATACACGGTGGGTGTCGGCCCTCCCGTCACTCCCGCCGATGCCCGCGCAGCCAGCACCCAGTGCGAAAACCCCGGCAGCGGGATCCCCAGGTAGCCGTTCGCGGCCGCGCGAACCTCATGGGACCAGCCTGGGCCGCCCACCTGCCAGCGCCTCAAGACCAGCGCGCCAAACGACACGCCGTTTTCGGGGGATATGGCGAGGACCGGCCGCTCGAATCGTGACGCACCCAACGACAACACGCCGCCCGCGAACGTTCGGTTGGTCGGGGTGAATCCGAGCGGCTCGGCGCCGTCGTTCACGAGGGCGTCCTGCTCGAGAAAGGAACCGAGTCGGAACGTGACTCCGCTGCGCCACCGCCTCCAGCGATAGCGCACCCCCACCTCGCCGGTCCGCTCGCGAAACGACACCGGAACGGGCGCACCGCTCACGGAGCGGGCGAAACCGCCGAAGTCCCAAGTCTGTCCCGCCGTCACATCCACACTCCACGAACGCCACCTGGTATGGACGGCGGACGCCACCGCCTCAACGCGGCCGTTCGACGGCGCCACACTCGCAAGCAGCGTGTAGCCTGTGCGGCCGATGACGTCGATGCCGCTCGTGAGCAGACCAACAAAGACCCCCGCATCCCGTTCATCGTGCGCGAGAGGAATCCAGTAGCGGGGAACGAGCGAGCCCCACGGGGAGAACGCGCCCGCCGTCGAAATTGGCGGCGGCGGCGCCCGCTCCGGGGGCGAGGGCAGCGCGGCGGGTCGCTCATCCGCCATCGGCAGAGCCTGCGCGATATGATCCGCGACAACGGCGTGTCCGTCCGCCAGCACGGTGCTGTAGATCAACCGGCCATCCGGTGCAAGCACCGGCTCGCGTGCTCCAGTTGGCGCGTTGGTGAGGCGTTGCGTCGTTCCGCTATCGAGTTCGTAGCGGTAGACCTGGGGCAGGCCACTCCGCTCCGACACGAACAGCAGGCGTCCCGCCTCGGTCCATGTCGGATCGCCATCCAGTGCCGCGTCATTCGTGACGAGGCGAAAGGCGTGCGGACGGTTCACGGGCCAGAGCGCAATGTCCCAACGCTCGTCGGCGTGACGCGCGCCCGCCACCCACTGCCCGTCCGGCGAGACCGCGACCCGCCCCCAGTCCGTCGCCTCAGGCGCCGGGTAATCCGTCAGGGCCCCACCGGGAGACAGTGCGCGCAACACGCGCACGCCGGTGCGCAGCGCTGTCACCGCAACCTCACGGTGCCCCGTCACGAACACATCCGTCACCCGCGCACCCTGTGACAGCCGGGTCCATGTCCCGCCAGGATCCCACCGATAGAGATCGCCCACGATCTGCACCGGACTGACAAACTCGAGCTGCGCCACGTACAGCGCGTCGCCCGCCCACGCGAGTCCGCTGACTTCATTGGCTCGCCGCGTTGCGATTGGCCTCCCATCCGCGAGGCGCTGTACCACGATCCGTTGCACATTCCGATTGTCGCGCAATCGGTACGCTATGCGAGATCCGTCGGCGGATACTCGCACAAGAGGCGGCGACCGCAGTCCGCGGACAAGCACCGTGTCGGGAGCTCGACCGCCGGCGGGCTGCGCCGTGGCGCGGAGGTGCGACCAGACGACGTCAACCGGCTCGCCGATCAACGGGCGCAAGCCGGCCGAGACGTTGACGGGGACGAGCTGCCGTGAGGTTCGGTCGACAAAACGCGGAATCACCGAATCGTGGTGGACCTGTCTGATCCTGTCGAAGAACCGAGACCCCCACGCATATGGTCTGAACCCGCCTGGCCAACGCGGATTGGTGAACACCGCGTCGCCGGGCGACGGCCAGTCGTTTCCCTGCACCGCCGCCGCTAACAGCTGGTCGTGAAACGCGCCTCGCAGTCGCCCTGCCTCCGTCAACCGCGATTCGTAGTAGGTTGCCAAGCCCTCATGAACCCAGGAGGGTTGGTAGACATTGGGAAACAAACCCGGTGCACGTCCAAACGCCGTTTGCAGTACGCGCCACACGCCATCCGCCCGGTCGAGGTGGAACACGTGCGTCAGTTCATGCGTAATGACCAGCCGCAGCCACTCATCGTACCGGGCAAGCGCGATCGCGGCATCACCGGGCGGCGCCACATACACCGTCACACGATTGGTCGGGAACGTCGTCGCGAACCCGTTCGAAAAATCGACGTCATCGGATAGCACCAGGTCGATCGGCCCTCGCGGGGGGGTCAGTTCACCGGCCAGCAGGGTGTACGCCTGCTCGGCGATACCGGCAGCGTGCACGGCGGTTGACGCCAGTTCGGCGCGCGCGTGCACGCGGAAATGGTCCGTCCGCCAGGTTTGCCAGGTGCCGCTGGGATCGACTTGCGCATCCGCTCCCAACGGTGTACACAGAACCAACAGCACGACACTCGAAACAACGGTCCGCGTACCGATCACCTCGACGCGTCCTCGAGCGCGCGCTTACGAAGGAATGCGGCAACTCCCTCAACGATCCCACGGGCGTACCGCGACTGGCCATCTTCTGTACCAAGGACGGCCTCCTGGTCCGGCATCATCATGAAGAGCCCCTCGGTCAGGGCCGCCGGCATCCAGGTTGGGCGAGCCAACGCCAAATCCCCACGCCCCATCCCCAGATCACGGACTCCAAACTGGCGGACGAGTGCTCGATTCAGTTCCCGCGCCAGGAGGGCGCTGCGCGGACGAAAGTAGTAGACACTGGTGCCGTTGTTCTCGAACGGATTCACCCCGTCAGGCAAGGCGTTCGCATGAATGGAAACCAGGATGTCCGCGTACGCTCGTTCCGCCGCATGGACACGCGCGACGAGATCCAGTGGTGCGTCGTCGTCGCGGGTGAGGAGGACCCGCGCGCCGAATTCCTCGAACAGGCGCGCCGCTTTTCTGGCAACCGCCAGAACGACATCCGGTTCCCTGAGCCCGGTTGGGCCGGTTGCCCCGCCCGGCGGGTGACCGGGGTCTAGCGCAATGAGCCGACCCGCAAGGGGGCGTCGCACGTCGATTGCCGGCGGACGCCTGATGTCGAGCAACAAATCGTTGCCGACCCACCGCGTGCGGTAGCCCCACACCGGCGCAGTCATATCGACGGTCACCTGGGCCTCGTCTTCACGCGGCTGCTGAAACGCGATCAGCTTCACCAGGGAATCCGTGCCGCCGTATTGGATCCAATCCATATCGGCCGCAACACCGTAAAACGTGATCCGCAGCTCGCGATCTTCTTCGTCCACCCGAAACGGAACGCGACCTGGCAACGGCACTCGCAGTGTGAGCAAGCGCTCGCCGGGAAACATCCGGATCGCTCCGGTCGTCCCCCGCGGAGGAGGCACCCCTCGTCTGATCGGCAGGACGTCGGCAGCGTTGACCCACGCGACGGTAGCGCGAGAGAGTTGCAAACGGATCTGATCGTTCCACCGACCACTCACTGCTGCAACGGTGCCGTTCGGAAAAAACCAGTGGTACGTGCCGTACGGCGACGGTCGGCCTTCGAGCGTGTAGTCGGTGCCTCCTGTCCTCGCCGTGTCGTCGTCGACAACCACGGTCGGCCACGGAGGCGACGGCACAACGCCCAGGCGGAGCGGCCAGCGCACCCGCGCCGTATCGGTATCGAGTTCGGCTTCGATCCAGACCCAGGCAGTGTCATGGTCGGCGGGCATGGTATCGGGGGACAAGACGTCACCGGGATCAGGGCCCAACGGTCCGGTCCACTCGATCTCGTAGCGGCTGAACGCTGGCGGGGCTCGCGGGTCCTCGGGTGTCGTGGTGCCGAACGCCTGCTCACCCCACGGAACGTGCGCGACGGCGTTTCGGGCGGGTAACCGAATCCGCTCGCCATCCGGGAGCCGAAGGTACACATGGGCGCCCGGCGCGGCCCGGGCGCTGAGCCGCACACCTTCATCCACTCGAATCCATCGGTCGCCGCGGGGCGTGAGGGACGTCGAGTCGATCCACACGACGCTATCCGGCGGCGCGAAGCCCCTCTCCACTGGCGCGAGTACCACGACGCGCGCGGTATCGCCGCGCAGAACGCCAACGACATCAAATCGCGCGATCGAGTCGCCTGCAAGGGGGAGCCACGCGATCCACGCCCCAGTGGGGTACACAGGCACCGGCTGCCCATTTACGTGAACGCGCGCTTCGCCGGAGCCGGCGGTACCGAACACGAACGTCGAATCCACGCTGGGGATTCGGTAATCGTCACGTGCGAGCACCATCGTGGTTTGTCGCGCGGACGTGGGGACGCTGTCGTTGGGTGGATGCACAACGCGCAGCGCCAACGGTCCGGCGGTTACCGATGGCGCAGGGGGTGGCTGACGAGCCGGGGTCGGACCGGGCTCGTACCCACTGCCCAGCCCGCTGCACGCCAATGCGGCCGCAACGAGCAGGAGGCTGATGACTTTACACACAGTCCTTGGCATGGTCGCGGAACCTAAGCAGCGGCGCAGGACTGCGTCAATTTACGTCTGGTTGACCCTCATTTTCGCGGGCTGTAGATTGGCGAGCCCTCTACGTCTGTCGCACCGTCAATCACACGGCTCGTCATTCGAGGCTACGTCGCTGTGAGCTTCTTTCGTCGAAGGAAACCGCGCACGCACATCTCGGTCTTTGGAAGGACCGACGTGGGTCGTGCTCGGGAGCACAACGAGGACACGTTCCTCGTGGCCGACTTGACCGAACAACGCTCCGCGCTCAGTCCTGAGGTGCAGGAGCACGACATCGGCGCGAGAGGGTCGCTCTTCATGGTCGCCGATGGGATGGGCGGCGCAGCGGCTGGCGAGGTTGCCAGCGCGATGGCCGCCGAGACGATTTACAACTACATGATCGACGCCTGGCCATCGGCGTCACGAGTCGCACCGGAGCAGTTTGCGCTCCGCCTGCGCGAAGCCGTGGAACGCACCAACGCGGAGATCCATGCGCGCGCGAAAGAGCGTCCGGAACTCCGCGGCATGGGCACGACCGTGACGGTTGCCGGCGTGCTCGGCGACCAGGTCTACCTCACCCAGGTGGGCGATTCCCGCGCGTACTTGGTTCGGAGCGGGGAGGCCGTCCAACTCACGAAGGACCAGTCGCTGATGCAGCGTCTCGTCGATGCCGGGGAGATTACCGAAGAAGAGGCCGAGCGAAGCGAACGAAAGAATATCATTCTCCAGGCTCTGGGTCCCGAGGATCGGGTTCGGGTCGATCTGACGTTTCAATCGATCCGCCGCGGCGACGCGCTGGTCATCTGTTCAGACGGGCTGTCCGGAGTGGTATCCAGCGAAGAGATTGCCGAGAGCGTCTCTCGGGGAAACGACCTCGAAACGACCTGCGCCGAGCTGATCGCGTTGGCCAACGAGCGGGGCGGGCCTGACAACATCACGGTGATCGTGGCGCGATTTGGCGGCAACGGTCTCGACAGTCCAATCGAGGGCGAGGCCGTAGGACGTCAAGTGTTCCCGCAGGGTGGCTCGGCAGCGACGACAGGGCCTGTCGCCGCACAGGCCTCGGACCCTCCTCCCACGCCACAGGGGATGAAGCTCGTGGCCGTGACCGCAACCGCGGCGATTCTGATTGCCCTGGTCTTGGCGCTCGTCGTGGGACTTGGGTGGTAAGCGTCTTTATGCCGGCGTAACGTTCCCGAGGATTCTCGCTCCACCCGCGCCGGTCACCGCGGGCAGGTTACCAGGTTCGCCGGCAAGGGTCAGCCATCCGAGATACGCAAACGCCGCTGCTTCTTTTGCATCGCCGTCGAAGAACAGACGGTCGAACCGGTGAACCGCGCGACCACCCAGTTCCTGCTCGAGGAGGGCAAGCAGCGCAGGATTTCGCGCGCCACCACCAGACACGACGATCTCGTCGGCCTGCCCAACCCACTGTTCGATGGCGCGTCCGATGGCCCGACACGTGACGAGCAGTGCGGTCGCGGCGCAATCCGCGGTACTGGCGTCGGGTTTTGCCTCCCGCGTCCGATCGATGAGCCGTGCCGCAAACTGGTCACCAAACACCTCTCGGCCCGTGCTTTTGGGCGGATTCCGCGAGAAGTATGGGTGCTCGAGCATCGCGTTCGCGACGCCGGACACCGGCTGGCCTTCGGCAGCGAGTTTGCCGTCACGGTCGAACGGGTGTCCCGTTCCGTTTCGCACGACGGCGTCGCATACGGACACGCCGGGTCCCGTGTCAAACGCAATGAGCCCGTCACTGGACCCGAGTCTCGGAACCAACGTCAGGTTGGCCATCCCACCCACGTTCAACAACACTCGCGCCCGCTCGCGATGGCCAAACAGCATCATATCCGCCATGGGGACCAGTGGCGCGCCTTCTCCGCCGGCGGCGACATCGCGGCTTCGAAAGTCACTGACTACGCGCATTGCGAGACGCTCGGCGATGACGGCGGGGTCACCAATCTGCAACGTCACCCGTCGTGGCTCATGCCACAGGGTCAATCCGTGTGACGCGCAGAAAGCCACCGCACTCGCGGGGATCCCCGCCTGCTCGAGCAGCGTGTGAGACGCGTCGGCAAACCGGGCACCTAGATCCGCGTGTAAGCGCGCGACATCGCGTACCGAGCCACCGGCCATCGTGTCGAGAATGGCGCGTCTGAATCGCGTATCGAACGGCGTGGTCTGGAACGCAACGAGTGCAATGTCGTGATGACTTTGGATGCGTACCAACGCGGCGTCGATCCCGTCGAGCGACGTCCCCGACATCAGGCCGATGGCCAGATCCGTCACGTTCCCACCGGAGGTGGGTCACCGGCGACGAGCCGCACGACCCCACCCGCGGCGTCGAGCCGCCTCCGTGCTTCGGCCGCGTCGATGTCGCAGCGAGCCATCACGACGGCGACTTTTACGCTGCCACCGGCGTCGCGGATGACCCGACGCGCCTCGTGGCGAGGCACGCCACCGGCCTCGATCACGATGCGCTCAGCACGATCCCGAAGTTTTTCGCTGAGCGCCATCAGATCGACCATCAGATTCCCGTACGCCTTGCCCGATCGGATCATGGCGCCGGTGGTGATCGTGTTGAGTATGAGCTTGGTAGCCGTTCCGGCCTTGAGCCGCGTTGACCCCGTGAGCGCCTCAGGACCCACGGGTGCCACGATGGTCGCGGAGAGGGTGTCTGCTAGCTCCGGCGGGGGGTCACTGCAGGTCACGATCACGGTGTGTGCACCTCGCGCGCGCGCGCGGTCGAGCGCCGCCCGGACAAACGGCGTCGTGCCGCTCGCCGCGATTCCGACGACCACGTCGTGCGCGGTCACGTGGTGTTCGTCTACCACTCTCGCACCGGCTGCGACATCGTCCTCGGCACCTTCTTGGCTTTTGACCAGCGCCTCCCGTCCTCCAGCGATAATGCCGACGACCAGTTCCGGTGGAGAGCCGAACGTGGGCGGGCACTCCGCCGCATCGAGCACCCCAAGCCGCCCGCTCGTGCCGGCGCCTACATACACGAGGCGCCCGCCGTCGCGGAATGCGCCGCTTACCAGGTCAATCGTGCGCGCGATTTCGTGCCGCACGGTATGCACGGCTTCCGGAATCAATCGATCTTCGGCGTTCAACAAGTCGACGATTTCGAGCGCCGACGCCACGTCGATGCCGGCGGTTCGAGGATTCCGTTGCTCCGTCAATCGCGGATCGAAAAATTCCGGCGTGGACATGACCTGCGAGTGGACTCCTTCCAATCAGCAGCGATCAGAGGGACAGCCCGCGCAGCCTGCGCGTTACAGCCTTTCGCGCAGGAAGTCCGGCGTCAGTCCCTGTAGCCAGTTCGCGAGGATTGCAAAGTACCCCGTGGCCAGGAGCAGGCCAACCGCAATGAGAATGCCCCCGGACAATCTGACAATGGCCGGCATCAGTCGACGATACTTCTGGAACCATCCGATAAACCGCTCCACGGCCACCGCGGCGAGCACGAACGGGAGAGCGAGCCCCAACGAGTACATGAACAGCAAGAGCAAACCTTGTCCCAGACTTCCCCCTGGAGCCGTATAGAGGAGAATCGAGCCCAGAATGGGCCCAATACACGGCGTCCAACCTGCACCGAATGCCAGGCCAACCAGCGCGCTCCCCAGGTACCCTACCGGCTTGTCCTGCAGATGCACGCGACGTTCCTTCGTCAGCGAGCCCCAACGAAACACGCCCAGCAGATAGAGCCCGAAGAAAATGATGAGGGCGCCCCCGACCCGCTCCAGCCACACGCGGTAGTGCAGCAACAGCCGTCCCACCGCGGTTGCCGTTGCGCCGGCCGTCATGAAGATGATGGTAAAGCCTGCGATGAAGAAGAGCGCGTGCGTGAGTGCCACCCATCGCCGCTTCCCCAACTCGTCCAACGAAAGGCCCGTGATGAAGCTGACGTAACTCGGGACGAGCGGCAGCACGCACGGCGAGAGGAAACTGAGCACGCCCGCGGTGAACGCGATGATCAGACCCACCGATTCGGTTCCGGTCATAGCGTGTTGAACGGCGCGAAGCGCCCATTAGTTCCGGATTGCGAGTCCATGGAAGGCAATCAACTTGTAGGCGAGCTTGGCCGCGAGCACATCCGGCGCCACCACATTCGGGAGCGGCGCTAATTCCACCACGTCGCATCCCACAACCGTTTTTTCCCGAAAGACGCGTTCCAAGAGCCGCAGTGTGGGATACCACGAGCCACCGCCCGGTTCCGGCGTGCCGGTGGACGGCATCACGGAAGGGTCGAAGTAATCGACGTCCACGGTGACGTACACCCGCTCTCCCAACGCCGCCAGTGTGCGATCGATCCATCCGTCTGTTTCCAGCTCATGACCAAAGATGGTCGGGATCTGATGCTTCTTCATCAACGCGTGCTCGCCACTGGTCAGCGACCGAATGCCAACAGGCACGAGCCGTACCCGCTGGTAAACCGAGTGCATGACGCAAGCATGGGAATAAGGAGTTCCCTCATATTCCGTCCGCAAATCGGCGTGGGCGTCGAGCTGCAGCACGGAGAGCCGTTCGGGCGCCGCGCGGTCAGCGTGCTCGAGGATGACGGGCCCCGACACGCTGTGTTCACCCCCAATCATCAGTACGAATTTGCCGGTATCCACCAACAGCCCAATCGCTCGCCGCAACTCGGCGAGCGCAGTCTCCGGCCCGACCCCCGACAACATGAGTTCCGGCATCGTGTAGATGCCCAGTCGATGCGGCTCCGCGTCCAACTCATGGTCGTACAGCTCGAGGAACCGGGAGGCATGTAACAGGCCCCGAGGCCCAAACCGCGTACCGCCCATGTACGACACGGTTGCTTCATACGGAACGGGCAAGATCACGACAGACGCATCCGCAAACGCCACCTCGGCGTCGGGGATTCCCAAAAATGTCTCGGGGGGCCCCCACGGCAGCGCCCGCAGCTCGGCCGGCAGCCCCGTCGCCGCGCCACGCTCGCGAAACTCATTCATCTCGAGTACACGACGGCGCTCACCACGGTCACCCAATCCCCTTTTTCATTGGCCTCCGCCGTGCAGCTGATGTTCCTCGTCTCGACGATTTCTCCGGAGAGACGCCATTGTTCGCGCCGCTCGTCCCACGCCTGATCCGGATCGAATGGCACGCCGAGCACCGTTGCCAACATCGACGCTGCAAGATCCTCTGCATAATCACCCGAGGCTCGCTGACCCATGCCAAAGGCGTGGTGCTCGGAGATATACCCGTAGTGACTGGCGTCCGCCGGGATCGCGAGGCCGATCGACGCGGTGGCGCGGCGGGAGGGTTCGTTGGTCGCCGCCTCGGCCACGACGGCGAAGACGATCTGTCCCGGGCTCAGGCTTTTGATGCCCACCCGACGGGAAACGAGCTTGCAATGCGGCGGCCAGATGGAACTCACACGCACCAGATTGTACTGGGCGATCTTCGCGTCTCGCAGCGCCAACTCGAAACTCGTCAGCTTCTCGCGATGCCGACCAATCCCTTTGGTCAGAAAGGCCCGCGTGGGCATGAACATGTCTCGCTGCAACACCGTGTCGGCTCCTATCAGATGGTGCGATATTGTGTCACTGAAAACACGGGGACGCCAC
>JBFHWR010000009.1:0-24066 GCA_041599395.1 Gemmatimonadales bacterium
CTCGTAGTAATAAAGCGCGAGGACGGAACGCTCTTTCGCCGGTAACTCGGCGATGGCCTCGCGCAGTGTCAGGATTTCTTCGTCGCGTGACAGGGTCTCATGCGGCTCCACGTGGTTCGGATCTCGCAGCACTTCGTCGAGCGCGGCCGCAGAGCCGTTGTCACGCCGCGCCGTTCCATTGAGCGAAACCAGAACCCCCCCATCGACGTCCTCGCGCCAGCGCCAGTAGGTGTCGAGGTCGATGTTCAGTAGTTGGGCCACCTCGCGCGGCTCCGGTGCCCGGCCCAGACGTGCCTCGAGCTCCTCGATGGCGGCATCCATACGTCGCCGCCTGTTCCGTACGGAGCGCGGCACCCAGTCCCGACTTCGCAGCTCGTCGAGTATCGATCCACGAATGCGCGGCGTAGCGTATGTGCTGAACGCCAATCCCCGATCCGGATCGAACCCTTCGAGCGCGCCGACCAATCCAAGTGTTCCGGCACTCACCAAATCATCGAGCTCAACGTCGCCGCTTAGCTGTCGCCCGATCTGCCGGGCTATATGGTGAACCAACCCGATGTACTGCTCGAGCAGGAGTCGGCGGGCCTCGGGATCTCGGGAGGCGGTGAACTTCTCCCAGAGCGACTGCGTCAGGGTAGACATCAACGGGCTTGCTCCGACTTCACCGCGGATCCCCCACTCCATCCATGAAGCCGCGTTGCGACAATGGACTGGACCTCCGAGATTGCCGGCGATTTGTCGAGGTTCGTGAGCACAAAACCCGGGGTACCAAGGGCTCGACGGAGTCCGTCGTCTTCGGGGACCGATCCGGCGTAACCAAGCTCACATTCGAGAAAGCGGCGGCACGCGAGCGACAGCCGGCTATACGTGTTGTACGCCTCGTCAGGAGACCGCACGCGGTTCACCAACACATCGATCGGCAGATACGGCACCTGATGATGCACCGTCTTCATCACCGCATACGTATCGCTCAGGGCAACGGGCTCGGCGACCGTGATCACGAGGAGCTGGGTTGCTCCCATAGAACAGGCCCGGACGGTACCCTCGAGGTCGGGCGCAGAATCGATCACCACGATTTCGAAGTCGTGGTAGAGGGTCTGCAGTCTTGCGTGAATGCGGGCGCGGTCCAGGGCCCCGAGCGCGTAGAGTCGCTGCGCACCGGAATCACCCGATATGAGAAACAACCGATCGACGACGGGCGTCACCAGATCTGAAGGGGCAACCGTTCCGTCTACCAGTGCTTCGAGACGGCCAACTGGCTGCACACCGAGCAGTACGTGCAGGCTGCCGCGGTTCTGATCACCTTCCACGAGAAGTACCTTGTACCCGAGACGGATCAGGATCTTTGCCAGTAAAATCGATACGATGGACTTTCCGGCACCGCCCTTCCCGCTGGCTACCACAATCACCGAACGCGGTTCGGCGGGACTACGTGGAAACGACGCGGCGTCGGTTGTCGATGCCGAGACGGCGAGAGGCTCGTTCACGTCACCTCCGCGAGCGGCCGTACGCGATCACGTCCGCTCAACGACAAGAGCAACCGCGAGCCTGCCGCCCTGATATCCCGTGGCACTTCATGTCCGTTGGTGACCCATCGCATGGACATGTCGTGCTCGATCGCCAGATCAAACAACACGCGATGAGCCGGCATCTCATCCAGTTTGGTGGCCAGAAGGTGGGTTGCACCCCGCTCGCAGAAGTGATCGACATGCCACTCGCATACGGCACGCTCCATCCCGACCGGGAGCACCAGATGAACCTCGCTCGGCTGGAGTATCCGGATGCACTCGTCGACGGCCTCACGATCCCCGGTGGTGCGCGGTCCCCGCCCAGGAGTATCGATCAGTACAACGTCGAGACTTCCAAGTTGAGCGAGCGCATCATCGATATCCTGCGGCGTGTACACGAATGCGAGCGGCACGCTCAGCAGCTCGGCGTACGTGCGCAGCTGCTCGACCGCCCCAATCCGATACGTATCGAGCGACAACATACCGACGGCTCGGTTGCCATAGATGCGTGGATGGCCGGCAAGCTTCGCCAAAGTCGTCGTCTTCCCTCCGCCGGTGGGACCCAACAAGGCGATGCGCAACGATCCGTCGCGTCGGCGGGCTCTGCCGGCGTCGGTCCGTTCCGCTGCGTCTCGTCCTTGCCGGACGCGTTCATCGCTGGATCGGGAGGTCCGATGGGAGCTCTGGGCGAGAATCTCAAATGCCGTCGATCCGTCGTCCCGTCGGATCGAACGCGTGCTCACGATGACGGCATCATCTCCCAACTCCTGCTGGACCTGTGCCAACAGTGCCGGGATCGCAGTTCCACTAAACGTCGTGAGAGACACGAGGCAACTCCCAGGTTGCGAGACTCTGAATCGGAGTCTGTGGCGGCAGTTCGCCAAGCGAGATGACCGGTACGCCGGGGAGGACCGGTTCGATCAGTCGGCGTATATGAAGTCTGAGCGATGGCGGCGTGATCAGGGGGTACCGTCTGCCGCCACTGCTGTGTTGCGAAATCAACTTGCTCAAGTCTGTCAGGGACTCGGAGATTTGGCTGGGGGAGTTCGCGCCCCCGTCATCGCGTCCGGTCTGCTGCGTGAACAGCGTCATCAACGCAGCCTCGAGCCGGGGGCCTATTGTAATGCCGCGAATGATACCGTCCTCCTCATCGAACTGCTGAGCAACGACGGACGACAGTGCGCGCCGTACATGCTCGGTGAGCAGATCCGGATCCTTGGTTTGTTCGGACCCGTCACCGACCGCCTCGAGGATGGTTGCAAGGTCGCGGATTGGAACTCCCTCGTTGAGCAGCCGCTGGAGTACGCGATGCACGACTCCCAAGGACACCTTGCCGGGTACCAAATCGTTGACAAGAGCCGGACACGACTCCTTGAGTGCGTCCAAGAGTTCCTGGGTATCCTGACGGTTGAGCAATTCGCCGGCGCGGCGTTTGAGCGTTTCCATGAGGTGTGTGCACAACACGGTCTCCGGATCGACGACGCTGTAACCCGACGCCTCGGCATCCTGGCGGCGCTCCGGATTGATCCAGACGGCCGGAATGCCGTAACTCGGATCGGTCGTGCGCAACCCTTCGATGTGCCCACTCGTGTCGCCGGTGGCGAGTGCCAAGCAGTACTGCGGCATGATCTCGCCACGAGCGACGCGCACGCCACGAAGCTTGATCACGTATTCGGTGGCGGTGAGCCGGATATTGTCGCGCACGCGCACAGGCGGAACGACCATGCCGAGCTCCAGCGCGAGTTGTTTCCGCATCAGACCGACGCGCTGAAGGAGGTCTCCCTTCTGCGACTCATCGACCAGCGGTACCAGGGCGTACCCAACTTCCAACTCCAATGGATCGACATGGAGGAGTTCCCGAACCGGCGGCATTCCTTCCCTCGTGGGCTGCGGTTTTGCGCTCGCAGCGGCGGCCTCCTCGCGGCGGCGTCGCTGCCTGACAACAGCCAGCCATGCCACACCGCCCGACGCGGTTGACAACAGGAGAAACGGGAAGGCTGGGAACCCCGGCATCACCGCCAACACGGCGAGGATCCCCGACGCCATCCAAATGGCACGCGGATGCCGCGTGAATTGCGCCGCCATGGCCGGACCGACACTCGGGGTCGACGATCCGTACGTCACGATGATTCCAGCAGACGTGCTGACGATGAGCGCTGGGATTTGCGTCACCAACCCGTCGCCGACTGTCAACGTCGTATACGTGGCCAGTGCCTGACCCGCGCCCAGACCACGCTGTGTCATTCCGATAACGAAACCGCCAACGAGGTTGATTCCCGTGATCAGCAGCCCTGCCACGGCATCGCCGCGGACGAATTTCGCTGCGCCATCCATCGCGCCATAGAAGTCGGCGTAGCGCGCAATTTCCACCCGGCGCCCGCGGGCCTCGTCTTCATCGATCAACCCAGCGCTCAGATCGGCATCGATGCTCATCTGCCGCCCCGGCATTGCGTCCAACGTGAATCGGGCGGCGACTTCCGCGATCCGGCCGGCGCCCTTCGTGATCACCATGAAATTGATGACGACCAGTATCAAGAAGATCACGAGCCCGACGACGTAATTTCCGCCAATCACGGCGTCGCCGAATGCGGCGATCACCCGCCCGGCATCACCTTGACCGAGGATCAGCCTCGTGCTGTTCACGTTCAGGCCGAGACGGAGCAGTGTCACGAGCAACAGGAGACTTGGGAAGATGCTGAAGTCGAGCGGATCTCCAGTGAACAGCGTTATCAACAGAATCGTGATCGAGATTCCGAGACTCAGCGCTAAAAGGGGATCCAACGCGGGTGCGCTGAGCGGTACGATGAGCAACGCCACTACGATCAGCACGCCGAGCGCCAGCCACGTTTCGGCGGTCATTGACGAACGCCACCTGACGGGCCCAAGATCCGTCCGTGGAGTGGGCGACCGTTGTGGCGCCCGTCCGTGACCGTGTGCGCCGCCATCAGGTACCTGCGGCATCACGTTGACTGGGGCTGCAGGTGCCGTCATCGGCTACCTCCATGGTGCGCACCACGAAGAGCCGCCAGCCGGTTGGTGCTCCTGTACACAAACGCGAGGACCTCGGCAACCACGACGTACAACGCAGGCGGGATCGGCCTGCCTACGGTCGCCGTCGCCATGAGCGCATGTGCAAGCGGCGGATTCTCGACAAGCGGAACGTTCGCCGACAGCGCGAGCGCTTTGATGCGCTCAGCGAGTTTGCGGCGGCCCATCGCCAAGACGAGCGGCGCCGCGGCAACGGCAGGATCGTACTGCAGCGCAACTGCAATGTGGGTGGGGTTGGTGACAACCACATCCGCTTTTCCAACATCGGCAAGCATGCGCTTGCGGCTGAGCGCCAATGCAAGCGATCGGATCCGGCCTTTGATGAGCGGGTCGCCCTCCGTCTCCTTGTGCTCCCGTAACACTTCCTGCTTCGTCATCCGCAGGCTGCGGAGGTGCTGTCGATACTGAAAGACGTAATCGAGTGCCGCAACCGCCAAGAAACAGACGCCCGTCACCAGTGCCACCTGCAGCACGAGACGATTCATGATCAGCAGCACGCCGGAACTGCCATAGTCGGAGAGTGCCAGGATATCGGTCCATGCAGCGCGAATGACCAGGGCGGTAACCGTGCTCAAGAGGGCCAGCTTGAGGGCGGACTTGAGCACCGTGAACGGCGCCTGACGGCTGAAGACCCGCTTGAGACCGTTGAGTGGACTCAGCCTGGACCACTGCGGCATCACCGGCCGCAGGGACACAACCCCACGAACCTGGATCACGTTGACCAGAATACCTACAGCCACGATCCCGACGGCTATCGGCAGGAATGCGTGTACGGTCGCCCGGACAGCGTCTCGCACGATCTGCACGAGCGTCGCGGGTTCCATCGATCCCAGGGACAACGTGCGTGCGCTCGTGACGAGCAAATGCTGCATCTGTTTGGCCAACGCCTGACCGCTCGCAAACGCCAACGCGGTGGTGCCCGCCAGCAAGACGACGGCGCCAGACAGCTCCTGGCTCCGCGCCACCTTGCCTTCTTCCCGGGCCTTCGAAAGCCGCCGCTGGGTCGGTTCTTCCGTGCGCTCTTGGCTCGTCTGGTTCGATGAGTCCGCCATCGCTTACCTCACTGACCGCCCTGTCCGAACGACGCGACCACGGCATCGACCGCGGTCGGAATGCCGTCCACCCATTCGGCAAGCAACTTGCCCAGAAATGGAAGCGACGCACCGAAAACGATGAGACCGAGACCGATCGTAACCGGAAAGGCCATCATCAGCGCGTTGAGCTGCGGAACGGCTTTGCCGAGAATTGCAAAGCCCAAGTTGGCGAGCACCAGTGCAACGATGATCGGTCCCCCGACACGAACCGCCGTCTCGAACAGCGTGCCGACTACTGCGACGAACATCCGCGACCCTTCGACCATCGACAGCGCTGTTCCAGGGGCGATCACGTGGAAGCTCGACGCCACACCCGCAACCAATGCCAGGTGCCCACCCAAGCTGAAGAACGCGGCGAGCGCGGTAATGCTTTTGATCTCGCCCATGCCGGGAAATCCCAGTCCCGACGTCGGCGCAAATGATCCCGCAATCGATAGACCCATTTGTACGCTGATCACCTCGGCTGCCACCTGCATCCCGTGGATGAACACCGCCCCCGTCAGGCCGATGGTGAGGCCGAGCAAAAACTCCGTCGCGACGACGACGGGTAGTTGACCTGTTGACAGAACTGTTGGACCACTGGGTACGATCGGCAACAACACCAGACTCAGCACCACGGCGATCGCCCCCCGCAGCGTGCGCGGCACACTCTGCAGCGATACGCCCGGCGCAACGGTCACCAGTCCGCCGACGCGAGCGGAGATGAAGACAAACGTGGGCCAGCGTGCCGGGCTGAAGGCCTCGAACGCATCGATCCACGACATCACACGGCCAGATGAGAGAGCGAGCCGAGCATGTCTCTGATGTAGCCGACCACCTGGCTCAGCAGCCACGGGAGGGCCGCCAGCGTCACCACGGCGATGGCGATGAACTTTGGCACGAATGTGAGCGTCTGCTCTTGAATCTGGGTAATCGCCTGCACGAAACTCACGGCAATACCCACAAACAGCGCCGTCGCCAAGAGCGGCGCCGAAACCATCAGCGCAATCGTCACCGCCTGACGGACGAGATCGAGAACCAGCGCGCCGGACATCGCTACGTCACGAACCCGGCGACAAGGTTCTGGACCACCAAGGTCCAGCCGTCGGCCAGCACAAAGAGCATGAGCTTGAACGGGAGCGAAATCATGACCGGCGGAAGCATGAACATGCCCATGCTCATCAGGATGGCCGCGACCACCAAGTCGACGACGATGAAGGGCAAGTACACGAGAAAGCCCATCTGAAACGCGATCTTGAGCTCGCTGACGATGAAGGATGACGCGATGGTGGCAATCGGGATGTCGTCGAATGTCTCGACCCCTGCCGTACCGGTGAGGTCGGTAAAGACCGCGAGTTCCTCCGTTCGCGTGTTGCGAAGCATGAACTGACGGAACGGTGCAAGCGCCTGGCGATACGCGGACTCTTGGGTCAGTTCGCCACGCAGATACGGTTGCAACGCCACCTCATTCGCTTCATCGAGAACGGGCCGCATGACCATGCCTGTGAGCACCACCGCAATGACGACGAGGAGTTGGGTGGGCGGCGCAGTTGCCGTGCCCACGGCCGCGCGTACAAAATGCAGGACGATGAGAATGCGTGTGAAACTGGTCATCAACATGAACAAGGCCGGGAGCAGTGTCAGGGCGCCGAACAGCACGACGAGACCAACCGCTCCGGTGAGCCGCACGCCGTCTCCATCGCTGCCGACCTGGACATTGAATTGCGGCGTTTGTATCAACGTGCCGGCCGTGTCGTGCGTCGTTTGACTGAGCGCTGGTGAGTTGGGGAGTGCGACCGCCGTGGAAGCGGTCACGAACGTCAGCGCAAGCAACAACGCAGCGACCCGCAGCCAACGTGGTCGAGTGATAGGTCTCTCGAGGCCCCGGGCGTCCGGAGCCAGGGCAGCCGTGCGATCGTCTCCGGTCAATTCCGTCAGGATATGCACGCCCCCCTCCGCAATCGAAACAACGACGGCGCGTTCACCGACGCGCAGGATCCCCACTGATTGTCGGGGGCCGACGGCAACCCGTTGCAGTAGCCGAATTGGTATACCACCCCTGGCAAGCGCGCCCCATCCCAGGACTCGCCGGACCACCCGCAGAGCCAGCATCGACAGGCCAAGCGTTACGGCGAGCGCCGCAAGCGTCATGAGAAAGGAACTGATCACGATTCCTGCTCGTGACCGTCTACGGCCTCGTGCCAACGTGTGATCCGCACGCCGAAGTACTCGCCCATGACAACCACCTCTCCCTCGGCGAGCTTCCGGTCGGAGACGTAGATGTCGATCGGCTCTCCAACCAACCGGTCGACCTGAATGACCGATCCCACGCCCAATTCGAGAATCTCCTGCACCGTCATCCGGGACCGGCCGAACTCGATCGTCACCGGCAGTGAAACGTCAAACAACGCGTCTAACGGGGCCTGATCGCCTCCCTGCGTCCCGTCATGCAGTTCTTCATAGGCCGCTGTTTGGGGTGCATCAGCCGCCTCCTCCCGCTGTCGCTCCGCCGCGCTCGGATTCTCCGTCACTGTATCCATCCTCGTGGGACCGCCTGACTCGCGGTATCAGTTGTGCGTTGCGTTACCTGAAGAGCGAGTTGCCGCCGAACCCGTCCCATCGTCCCGACAAACCGCCGCTCGCTGCAGACATGCACTTCGACGGGCGTATCGATCGAATGACCGGTGTAGATGATCTTGCCGGACTCCACAAACGCCAACTCACGCGTTCGCATCGTGAATGCCGGTAACCGGACGCTCACGGGAAGCGACGCATTCCTGACAGCTTTTTCGATTCTGCCGCGCGCCTGCTGTCGGAGCGCTTCGCTCGGCGTCGCACCATGCAGCCGCGCACTCTTCTCCTGGAGGAACCCCTCCAACGCCTTGAGGGGGAGACAGATGGCGATCGTACCGGCAAACTGTCCGCAACGAATCTCCACGTTGGCGACCAGGACATGATCTTCGACGTTGAGTGCCTGAATCGTGTCCGGAATGGACTCGAACGTGACGTTGGCGGGCGCGAGCGGTAGGATACCATCCCACGCTTCCGCCAACATCCCGAGGAATTTTTCCGTCAGGCCTCCGATCAGCAGGCGCTCCAAATTCGTGATCGGCCGTTTGATATCGGTTGGATCCCCGGGGCCGCCAAACAGACGATCCACCATGTAGTACGCCAGCTCGACGCCGAGGTCGATGACGCCAAAACTTGCACTGTCCTGTCGGAGCGCAAAGACAAACGCCGCGCATGGATTGGCGCGCGACACAGTAAATTCTGCAAACGTGGTCTGTTCCACGCTCGAGACAAACACCTCAGACGTCACGCGGAGTCGGGACGACAGCGCAGCTTGCAGCGCCAGCGCAAACCGACCGTACACGCTTTCGAGCGTGGCTTGACGATCACGGGACACACGCGGAGGACGCCGGAAATTATAGGGAACCGGCTCCGGCAGCCTCCGCCGCCGCGAGCGGGAAGACCGCGCGTTGACGTCTGGCAGCGCGGATGACGTTCGACTCGCTGCCACGGCGTTACTGGATGACGAAGTGTGGGAGATAGATGTGCGGTTCCGACTCCAGATATGGAGCGACCGCTTCCGCAAGAAGCACCTTCAAACTATCGCGCGCTCCAGGCGCGGTGAGCATCTCCAACGTCTGCCGTTCGAGCACTGCAACGACACGATCGCGAATCCGATGTTCCTGTTCCTCGATTCCACCACCCCCATGCCCACCGGCTCCTTCGATTTCGATGGCGACCGTGACCATGAGGTATCGCATCCCGCTCGTGCCGGCGGGATTGACGATGATGTTGTCGAGCTCGAGTGTCGTCCCGACTGGTGGCGGTCCGTGGTGTTCCTCCACTGCTGGCTCAACGTGTTCGTCCGCGTGCGTGATGCGCGGCACAACCGACGCCGCAAGCATCACACCACCGACAGCACTCGCTGCAACGATGGCAATGGTCTTCACGAGCGAGCCTTTGTGCGCCCGCTCGCCATCAAGTCCCTGAGAATCGCCGTGGTTTTCCTTTGCCATGCGTCGTCTCCTGGTTCTACGTGAAGTCACGCTTCCGCGTGCACGCGTTCAAAAAGCAAAGGACGTACCACGGCGGTGTCGGGTGCGGCATTTGTTGCGCCTCTCCGCAACCGACGGAACGCTCGATACTTAGAGCGATGCAACCGTTGGATGCCGGCCAGATTTGCTCGATCGTGCGGTACTGTGTGGGAAGATGTTCAATTCGATAGGGAAGGAACTGCCGGGTGACGCGGCTATTCTTGCCGCATGGGCCGCCTCCTCCAACACGCGAGGCGGCGGCCCATTTGCGGGACGGGCTTACCGCTTGAGATTGACGAGTTCGGTCAACATCTCATCCGCCGTCGTAATGACCCGCGCATTGGCCTGAAACCCCCGCTGCGCGATGATCATTTCGGTGAATTCTTCAGATAGATCTACGTTCGACGCTTCGAGGGCGCCGGGCGTGATCGACGACCGTCCACCACCTCCCGCGAACCCGATGACCGCGGCTCCGGAATTTGCCGACTCTTCGAACATATTGTCGCCGCGAGGGAGCAAACCCGTGGGGTTGTTGAATGTCGCTATGGAAATACGTGCTAGCTGTTGTCCAACGCCGTTCGTGAAGAATCCCGTGATGATGCCTTGCCCGTCAATGGCGATGTTTTGCAGGTCGCCCATCGGATATCCATCCTGCCCACTCGCTACAGCCGTCGCCGTCGAGGCGAACTGCGAAAGTCCGATGATACTTCCCGTCTCACCGACATTCAACCGGATCTCCGCGGGGCCTGTAGCGCCGGAGTTGGGCGCAAACTGGAAGCTTGCCGCGCCGCCGTCGTAGATGAACGATTCCAAACGCCCATTGCTGTCGAACGTGACTGAACCCGTATCACCGTCCGTAGGTACCGCAGGATCCGGCACCGTCGCCTGCCACGTCCAGCGGTTGGTCTCGGTGGGATCTTTCACGAAACGGACATTCACCACGTGCGGGTTACCGATCGAGTCAAACGCCGTGATCGCCACATCATGCACCACATCGGATGCCGCCTGCCGTTCGAGGTAGTTACCAGGCCGGCTATCGAAGATCGCGTTGAACTCGTCCGCCGCACCGCTGACCCGCACGTTGACACCCGTCAACTCGTTCGCCAATCCACCATCGGCCGACAAGACCATCGATCCGGTCGACCCGTCCGCCTCGACCCCGTCGGAGTTGGCGATGCCAAATGTATCATCGACCTGCGCCAGCAGATCGCCGTAGGTCGAACTCGCCCCGACAATTGACAGGGATCCCTGCGCAACTGAAGCCTCCCCGACAGTACCGTCGATGAGAATCGTCTGGCCGTCGGCGAGATTCAACGTCTCACCGCCGCCGTTTCGGAGGTTCACCAGCAAATCATTGGCACCTGCAACATGGCTGAACTCGTCGGTCGATATTGATGCACCCGCCGCGAGCAGGCCGTTGACAGTGGCAAGCGCTTTACTGAGCGTCGAGCTCGAACTCGAGACGTCGAGGGATACACCACCACCGCCCGCCGCAGCCGAAAAGACGATTGCACCTGTCGCATCGTCTAGGGCTGCGGACAGGGTCGTGAAATCGTTGTTGATTTCCGCAACCAGATCATTCAACGACCGGAATGCGAGATCCCCGGCGCCGGTGTCGAGTTCAACATACGTGTAGGTTTGCGACGTCGTCCCATCGCTCACGGTGACGGTACTCCGATCGCCAACCAATCCGACGATCGCGGTATCGGCTGCGCCATTCGCGTAGAGATCCGCAACGTCGGTCCCCAGTCCCCCGTTACTGGTTGTCTGTTCGACAGCCAGCACACTTCCTTTCATCGTGAGAATGGTTCCGCGCGGCTGCGCCCGGGAATCGAGATTACCGGATATGGTGATCTCCGTTGTCGCCCGAGCGGGTGACTTCTGCCCAAACGGCAAGACAATGTTTCCCGGAGCGCTCGCGCCGCTCAACTTGCCTTGATTGTCCGCAAGTACCCCTTGAACGATGAAGCCGTTTGCAGGGGACACGAGACGGCCGTCCGCATCGAGCCGGAAGTTACCGGCTCTCGTATAGAACAATCCCGTGCCGTCACTGACCGTGAAGAATCCGTCCCCTTGAATCGCCAGATCCGTGGTCACGCCGGTGGAATTGAGGTTCCCCTGCGTGAAATTTTGATCAATACTCGCCACGCTCATGCCGAGACCCACCTGAATCGGGTTGACGCCTCCGAGCTCACCCAATGGCCGCGAGGCACCTTGCACGAGCTGCGTGAACGCTTCCTCGAATGTCACCCGCGAACTCTTGAACGCAACCGTGTTGACATTCGCAATATTGTTTCCGATGACGTCCATCCGTACGAGATGGTTCCGCAGGCCGGAAACGCCGGAAAAGAGTGCTCGCATCATGATGATCTGTTCTCCCTTCGTCGTGTGTCGAAAAACTCAGTCACGCAGATTCGCGCCTGCGACCTCTACGAGTTGATTGAGCGGAATCAGTAGATCACCGACCCGCAGCATGAGCCCCATATTTTCGAATTGCACGCCGTCGACTACTCCCCCGGCATACGATGTCACGTGCACCTGCGCACCGTCCGCCCCTACGATCCCAAGCTCGTAGCGATAGATGCCCTCCGAAAGTCCGAAATCGTCGAGCGGGATGCGCTGTCGCCCGCCGCCGATGCCGCCCATCTCCTGTGAACCGACCTGGACCCCGTTTTCGTCGAACAGGCGCAAGGTTCCTGAGCCGCCGATTCCCGCAACGTCGACGACGATTGTCGCGTCGCCGGAGTCTGGAACGTAGACGTGCTCGCCGATTGCAAGAACGCTCCTGCCCACGAGAGAGGCCGCCAAATTCGTGTTCATCGCCAGGGTGAGAAACGCCGAATTTTGGCTTTGCAGATCCATCGCGGAGTTGATGTTGGTGAGCTGCTCCAAGGCGGAAAACTCTGCCAGTTGCGACGTGAATTGCGTTGGGTCGGTGGGATTGAGCGGATCTTGGTAGCGCAACTGGGTCACCAGCAACGAGAGAAACTCTTCCTTACCCAACTGCCCACCGGGATTCAAACTGGACGCAACCGACCCGGACTCGGGCCCGAATACTGGCGGTATTGCTGTCATGACGGTTTCCTACCTTTCTCGTCCTCGTCTCGTGTCTTGCCGGGATGACCCATCATGCGGATGGCGACCACCGCGATCGTCAGAATCGCGAGCGGGATGGTGATGACGCTGATGCCCATCCTGCTCGTTCGCGTGCCCGTGTGAGAAGTTCGAACCCGCGGACTGATAAGCCGCCGGCGCCACCACGGAGCTGGATTGCGCCGCGCCCCGGATCGTGAGACGAGTCTCCCCAAACCCTTTGTCGCCAAGCGACTGTTTCAGTTCCTGCACGTTCGACCGGAGCTGCTCGGCCACACGCTCGCTCTCGTGAACGATTGACGCACGGACGCTCTCTCCCAACACGGCGACACGCATGCGCATGGATCCGGCTTCACCGTCTTCGAACCGCACCGTGAGCCACTCCGCCCGTTGGGTGGGCGCGCTCGAATGCTCTGCTATGAGTTTGCCGGCCAAAGAAGGCGGTTTGGCGTCGGGCTGTGTGTGATTCGCGAAGGGATCCCGCTGCGGTGGACTGATTGCCGGAGTGGTCACGTCGAGTCGCGCTGCGAAGCGGGAGGCGGTATCGACCCCCTCGGCTGGCTGCAGATCCGCAGGCTGCGCTTCGATGCGTTCGGCGCCATCCAGCGGCGCCTCGGAACGCCGCACTTTTGGCATCGTTCGGACCGGGCTGTGTTGGGTGGCCAGTCCGAACTCCCCACTCGTTGCAGCGAGCGTCCGTGGCTGATCCGGCTGGCTCCGCTTCACGCCAACAAACGGCGGCGCCGACGACCTGAACACGATCGGTTCGCGGACCTCCAAGGGCTTCACGCCCCCCACATGCGACACCGTGTCGGCTGGGAGCCGTTCCGCCTGCGGTATCGCACGGCCCGCGAGGTCTCCGCCCTCGGAGCCTCGGGCTCCTGCCGGCCCTGCCTGCACCGTTCGCAACGGCCAGCCTGAACTCTGCGCCGGACGTTCCGGTCTGTTGTCAACGGGTGTGAGGATCTCCGTCGCCGGCATGGTCGTTACCCTGAGACCCACGTGTACAGATTCCGCAGCCTCGTTCCTGGCGCCCAGGATGCCTGGCGGCTTTCCGCGCGCCGGTTCCGTTCGGTATGTCCTGAGAGGAGCGTCCAACAGCTCCCGCGGCGTTGTCTCTGCTCCAGCTACTTGCTGACCGCTCGGTAGAATCTGTCGAAACCGGTTTGGGACAGGTTGGGGTGTTTCTGCCACCCCCGGATCCGTTTGCTCCATCGCAGTCCCTGGGCTCGCCAACGTTTGCCGCGCTCTCTCAACCGCCACGAGGGGCTCGCCGATAAGAAGTGTTTGAGCTGCTATCTTCGGAGTCGACAACATACCCGGCACCGACCGTGCAACGATCTCGATCGCGGGCCGGATCGGCGCTCCATGCTCCTCGGTTATGCGATGTCCCGAAGGCGCTACCGCAATCGGCGCAGTCGCAAGGGTTGTCTCCGAGGATCGGTGGAAAAGCGCGGCGCGTTCTACCACTGGACGGTCCATCCTGTTGCCGTTCTCCGTCGCCTGCTCTGGTCTATGTAACTGACTTGAAGCTCGGTATTCGGTCGGCAACAGAGCCTGAGTAGGCTCCGTGGAAACCCGTGCACTCGCAGGTACTTGACCAAGCACATCATCGTCATTCCGCTTCTTGAGCAGGTCGATGGGCCCACGCATTTTTCCCCGCATCGGCGAGACGTCTTCCACGACGTCGATCATGGACGTGATGTCATGCGCGCCTTCAGCGCGCGCACTGCTCGGCGACGTGGAAATCGGCGACGCGGCTTCACGGCTCACGACAACACCGAACGCCTGTAGTGCTTCCGCAAACCCGGCCGCCTCGGGATGCCCGCCATCTGGTAAAAGGGAGTGCGTCACGGCGGGCGCGCCGGCGCTCAACTGGATGGGCACGTTCATGGCGCGCACTTCTCGCAACCGTGGAGAAGCAGGCGGCTGATTTCGGCCGCCCGTTCCTCCGAAAGGCCGCTCAGAATACCTGCAGCCACTCGCGAATTGAAGAACCGAAGGATTCCCGCCACTTCCTCATTGGGAAGATGACGGAGTACTCCAGCGGCGTCGTCTGGCCGCATGTTGGCGAAGATTCTCGACAGGTAGCGAATCGACTGGAGCAGCTCCGCAGAGGCAGAGTCCGCCGCTGCCGCATCAGGTGCACCCTGTGAGTCGGGTTGTACAACTGCGTGGTCGGCAAGCTGCCTGTCGCCGACCGCGTGCGACGTGTCCGACGCCGCCGGCTCGGCGTGCGCATCGGACGAATCCGTCTCTGCCTCGTGTTCGGCACCGGTTTTGGCGGTGTCGGCTACTTCTGCGCCGGCAATCGGCTCCGTATTGACGATCACGTATCCTGTGGTTGCGCCAGCGGCGACACCGAACGAGAGCACGGCCTGCAGCAGGAGTTTCATGACCCGACCTCGCCCGATCGGTGCTGACGCGAAGCCAACTCGTCCAAATCAGTCTGTTCATGGCGAGTGGCGTTCGTCATCCACTCTTGTTTGCGGCGGTTGCGGAGCCGCTCCAGTGCTCGGCGTTTCTGTCGAACCTCTTGATAGCGTTGCCGCTCCGCATCAACGCGCTCCGCGGACTTCCGGTGCGCCTCTGCTGCCTCGTGCACGCGCGCCGATATCGTCTCCACTGCCCGGCTCAAGTGTGCAAGCAGCCCAGCAGGTGCCGCGCCCGCGATGTTCCGCGCTATGGACTCGCGGGCTGCGTCTCGCAGCGCTGACTGTTCCGCAACCACGCGGCGGCTGCGTTCCTCTGCAAGCAACGCCTCTCTCAGCGCGCGCGCCTGCAGCCGTTCGGTCACCGAATGCACGCGAAGCAGGCGAGCCAAGCGGAAGACAAAGGACGTCATGGCGCAGCTCGCACCTGGCGGCTCTGTTCCGCGAGCCGCACCAGGCCGTCCCGCGCGCTTGCGAACGTCGCCGCTTCGCTCGGTTCTTGACGGAGAAAGTCCAGCATGTGAGGGCGGAGAGCAATTGCCACGTCTGCATCCGGATCCGTGCCGGACTTATACGCGCCAACGGATATCAGATCCTCATGGCTGCGGTAACTCGATTCCAGACGGAGGAGCGTGCTGGCCGCTGCGTGGTGATCCGCATCGATCACCCGATCGCGGACGCGGCTTACGCTTTGCAACACATCGATGGCAGGGTAATGCTGCTCGGACGCGAGCTGCCGCGTGAGCACAATATGACCATCCAGGATACTCCGAGCGGTATCAGCAAGCGGCTCGTTGAAATCGTCGCTCTCGACCAGTACCGTGTAGAGCCCGGTGATGCTACCTCGCTCCCCCGTGCCCGCTCGTTCCAGTAGCCGCGCGAGCCGTGGGAAGAGTGAGGGTGGGTACCCCTTCGTCGTCGGCGGTTCGCCCGTGGACAACCCGATTTCGCGCCACGCCATGCCAACACGAGTGATGGAGTCCACCATGAGCAACACATGTTGACCGAGACTCCGAAAGTATTCGGCGATCGCGGTTGCGACGAGCGCCCCTTTCGCCCGGATCAACGCAGCCTGGTCGCTCGTGGCGACGACAACAATGGATCGCCGGAGTCCCTCCGGCCCCAGGTCGCGATCGATGAACTCTCGCACTTCGCGACCGCGCTCACCCAGCAGCGCGATGACGTTGACGTCCGCGGCCGTGTTCCGCGCGATCATCCCCATCAGTACGCTCTTCCCAACACCACTTCCCGAGAACACACCGATACGCTGTCCTCGGCCGAGTGTCAGAAGCGCATCAATTGCGCGGATACCGACACCGAGTGGCGCCGTGATCGGCGTACGGGCCAATGGGTGCGGTGGAGGTGTGTCGATGGAGACGCGCCGTTCCTGTTCCACGGGTCCACCTTCATCGAGGGGTCGACCCAAACCGTCGATGATTCGGCCCAGCAGCGCCGGGCCAACACCCACGCCGGCCACTCGAGCTGCGTGCCACACCGCCGCGCCTGGATTGATGCCCGTCAAATCACCCAATGGCATGAGCTGGATTCCACGTTCGTTGAATCCAACGACCTCGGCATCGACGGGTAACGCTCGAGCGCGCGCCACCAGACAGAGATCCCCGACCGCCACGTCAATTGCCGACGCTTCGACGACTGTTCCAACGATCCGGGTCACCCGCCCCTGCACCCGGAACTGTGGCACCTCGCGAAGCCGCTCCAGGCGTCGGTGAACGACACGACCGCGACGCTGCTCAGTCATCGCTCAAGTGTTCCTGAATGGCGCTGAGGACCGTGTCGATGGTGCCGTCGACGAGCCGCTCCGGTGTCACGACCACAAAACCGCCGCGCTCGATCGTGTTGTCCGAAATCCATTCCAGCATGTTGGGGCCCGCGCTCCGCTCATTGTGGTCGAAGAACGCCTGCACCGATGCGAGATCATCGGGATGCATCCGCACTTTCGTTGGTGATTTCCACGAAATCTCCGTGAACGCATCCGCCACCCGTTGCCTCAGCACATCCGGATCAGCGCGCATCTCGCGTTGAAGAACCTCACGCGCCACTCCGAGCGCCAAGACCACGACGTGATCCTCCAACTCAGTTTCCCACTCATCCCGCTGATGGCGCAGGTGCTCCGCAGCGGCAATCAAGGCACTGGCCGCAATCCGCAATTCACATACTGCTTCTTGGTCTGCGGCTAAGCGGCCGTCGCGGACACCTCGCTCGTACGCAGATTGCGAGCTGCGCTCCTCACCTCTGCTGTGCGATCGGCCGCTCAAAGGCTCGATACCAGTGAGGTCCGGGAGAGACCAGCACTCGGCGCGCGCTCCGTCGGACACGGCTTCGTTCTGTTCAGAATCACTGGATGATGTCATTCTGTCCCCCTCGTCCAGCCACGACAATCTCTCCCGCTTCTTCCAGCGTTCGGATCGTCTGGATGATGTTTGCCTGCGCAGCCTCGACGTCACGGACCCGAACCGGGCCCATGAACTCGAATTCTTCAAGCAGCGCTGCACCGGCACGCTCCGACAGGCTGCCCACGATGTGGTGTTTCAGCTCTTCGGTCGCAGCCTTGAGCGCCAAGGCCAGCTCCTTGCCGTCGACGTCTCGCAACGCCCGCTGCATCGAGCGCTTGTCGAGAAGCTTCAAGTCTTCAAACACGAACATGTAGCTCTTGATGAGAGCCGCGAGGTCTTCGTCACGCTGGCCAATTGATTCGAGGAGTGATTTCTCGACGGTTCCACCCGTGTGATTCAGCACATTGGCAACAGCCTGCGGCCCACCAGACAACGTGAGGTCCTGGGAAAGCGACAGATCCGCTTTGCTGCTGAGCCCTTGCTCAACCACCTGCAGCATCTCGGGGGCGACCTTTTCCATCCGGCCCATCCGGTACAGCACATCACCGCTCAGGTCAACATCCATCGTCTCGATCACGGCTGCCGACTGTCTGACGTCGAGGTGCGCAAGGATCAGCGCGATCGTCTGTGGATGTTCTCCATGCAACACGCTGAAGAGCAGTTCGGGCGCGACTTTCTTCAATCCTTTGAGTCCCAGCTCAACACGCTGTTCTTGAATCTTGTCGATGATCTCCGTCGTCCGATCGGCACCGACAGCCTTCTCGAGCACCCCCCGGGCGTACTCGACGCCGCCGCGCGAGATGGACTCGACGGCCACGGCGACTTCTCTGAATTCGGACAGAACCGCCTCGACGAGTTCGGGCTGCACCGTCGGCGTCACGGCAATTGCCCGGCTCACGGACTCCTGTTCTTCGCTTGTCAGTGACTTCATGACCTTGGCCGACGCCTCGGTTCCCAAGACCATGAAGAGCACGGCGCCCTTCTGTGCGCCGGTCAGGTTTTCCACTCCGCTCCCTGCGCGCGCGAGCATCGCTGACATCAACCCTCCGACAACCAGGCACGGACCACCTGCGATGCCACCTGGGGTAGCTCCGAGTCGCCCTTCAGCATTTCACGTCTGAGCATTTGCGGGACGCCCTGCGGCGACGTGTCGCCCGCCGGGAGTGAATCCCCCTCGCCCGCTTTTGCCAGGGCCCCTGGCTCCGACGCCAGCGGTTGCCGGCGCAACACCCGCCACGCCAATACGAACGTCAACAGGAGACCCATCAGCGCGACGGCGGGACGAATGAACCGCTCCACCACTTCCCACACGCTTGGTGTGGGTGCCGGTTCCCCGACCAACGCATCGACTGCGGGACCCACTTCGAACGGGACGGCTGCTACGGTGACACGGTCGCCGCGCCCCTCGTCGAATCCGACAGCGGTCCGAACGAGCGACTCGATAGTGGCCGTTCGCGCGGCGACCGCATTGGGGTCGTTTCCAGCCTGGCTCTGGAGCGCCGCTTCATTGAGCAACACCGCGGCGGTGAGACGCTTGATGGTGCCGATTGACCCGACGACGTGCTCGATAGTGCGTGAATTTTGGTAGGTGTTGTGAAAGATCGTCGAAGCCCCCTGCGCTCCTCCCGCTTGAGGATCGGATTCCGCACGCTCTTCAGACGACACCACGGCGCCGTCTGGATCGTACGACTCAATGGTGCGATCGACCTGTTCGAAGTCGAGCAGCGCGGCCACCTGTATCTTGGCGTTGCCGGCGCCAAGGGCATCCTCCAGCAGGTCTGTCGCTTTCCGCACGAGCTGTGTTTCGACCGCGCTTTGCATTTCGAGCTGACGAGTTGTTAGGGCCATTCCGGTACTCTCTCCGGATGGCACGGCGAGCAAGCGGCCCGAATCGTCGAGCACGGCCACGTGATCCGTGCTCAACTTCTCGACGCTGCTACTCACGAGTGCGGCGATGCCGCGTACCGCGTCGGGTGCGAGGCTTGCCCCGGGCATGATGGTGACGACCACGGCCGCCTCTGCGGGACGGTCGAGACGGCGGAGGGGACTGACTTCGGGAAGCGTCAAATGCACCTGTGCCCGCTCCACATCCTTCAACCGTCCGATAGTTCGCGCCAGTTCGCCTTCCAATGCGCGGCGATAGGTTACACGCTGCGTGAAGTCCGTCATCCCCCAGGCCGACTTGTCGAACAGTTCCAGCCCGGGACGACCGACACCGTGTCCCTCCTGCGCCAGCAGGACCCGCGCTCGAGCCAGATCCACAGCGCGGACTTGGACTTCGGTCCCTCCATTCTCGAGCTCGTATTCAATACCGGCACGTTCCAGTTCCACCGTGATGTCACCGATTTCGCCCCACTCGACTTCCTGAAACAGCGGCACGAATGTGGGCGACACGCCCCAGCGCACGAGAAGCCAGATGGGGATCAGTGCAACCACCAATCCGAGGATCGCCATCGCCCGTTGAGACGACGTCAGTTGCTTCAGAAAGTCCGGCATGCGGCGTTCGTCATCGTAGAGGTGTCAATCCTCACAAATGCATGTTCATGACGGTTCGATAGACCTCCGTCAGCTTGTTACGCAATTCGACGAGGAGCTCGAGAGAAATCGCAGCCTCCTCGGCGGCGGCCATCACCTCATGGAGGTCAACTGCCTCCCCGTGAACGAATGCCGCAATCAGGTCCTGCGAGCCGGCCTGGAGATCGGAAACACCGTTGATGATTTGGGCAAGTGTCGCTTTGAATGAGGGACTGCCTGCACTCGCGCCGAGAGGGATTCCTCCTCGTTCGATTGGACTGACGACGGTGATTTCAGGGCGGATCGGAGCAGTCATTGTCTAAGCCCTCGCATCAATGCGTCCACCACGCGGCGCCTCCGCTGCCGCACCCCGGGGGGTTCGCGGGCCGTAGGTCATCGCCGTTTCGAGGTGCTCGAGGAAGAACGCCCGCTCTCGCTCGTTCAGCATGTTCCACAGTTCTGTGCTCACGCCCTCCGGTGCCGGGAGATCTGTTGTGGATGGCGGCTTCCGGGGAGTTGGGAGACGCGAGAACGACACCTTGTCGGTTTGCGCGTTTCCCGCATGCCTGGGAGGCGGGATATGAGATGAAGGTCCGTCAACGGTCATGCTGAGTCACTCAGATCTCGAGCGCGCGACGGGCCATGCTTTTTGCCGTCTGAAAGGCGGTTGCATTCGCCTCATAGACGCGCCGAGCAATCATGAGATTGGTGAGCTCGGCAATGACGTCGACGTTGGGAAACTGAACCATGCCGTCCGCGTCCGCATCCGGATGTCCCGGCAGATAGACCGAGCGACCAGGTGCCGCATCTTCCACTATCTGTGCGACACGGACTCCCATTCCGGTGGGGTCGCGCTCGAGCACCGCGATCTGGCGCCGATAGGGGCCACCGTTTACGGTCCGCGTCGTCGTCGCATTCTGCATGTTGTTTGCCAACACTTCCATCACACGTTGCTGCGCTTCCATTCCACTCGCGCTGATTGCCAACGGCCGCCACAGGTGTCGGACACTTGGGTTCTGCACGCGAATCGAGGGAACCGGCGGCACACTAGGCATTGCGAATTGCCGTCCTGAACTGCTGATAGGTCCGCTGGAGGAGCAGTGCAGTGGTATCAAACCGGACGGCCAAGTCGGCGAGCGAGACCATTTCGCGATGAATATCCGATTCGACCGCTTGTTGGCTGGCCAACTCCTGTTGGAGCGTCGTGGCGAAATCGGCGGCTTGCCCGGGCGTCATCAGATTGGCTATGCGATCCGACAACTCTCGATGCCGAGCGCTCTGATCATCGAGCCCTGCCCGTAACAATCCAACCGTGGTTTCGGAACCAAACAGCGATCTAATCACTTACCTGCTCCGGCCGAGTTCTTTGGCTGCGCATTGACAAGGCAAGCGATGTGCCGCGGCAGAAATCAGATCTGCATTGACGGCTGCCGCCGATACAAGTCGACGGCTGCAAAGGGTTTAGCCGCTACTCCGGGAGAGTGAGCGCGGCCGGAATGAAGTCGCTCGAGGGGGAAGAATTTTCCGGTGGGCGGCGAGAACTGCCGCCCATGATGGCGTGGTTAGACTGGGTCCGCCACTTTTGGAGCGTTCAACTTGTTCCGGAGCGTCCGTTCGCTGATGCCAAGAAGCTGCGCCGCGCGGGTTCGATTGCCACCGGTCGCGACGAGGGCGCGTTGGATCACAATCTTTTCGTGGTCACGCAGATTGAAGGTGTGTTCCGACCTGTCAACGCGTATGCCGTCAACGGAAGCACTTGGTTCCGGACGCGCGACAGGGACGCCGCGCGTGCGGGAAACGCCCGGCACCGCGTGGTCGAGATACGTCTGGAACGCCTCTGCACGAACCTTCCCATCCGGCGACAGGATCAACGCGCGTTCCACCGCATTGGCAAGCTCGCGAACGTTCCCGGGCCACCAGTAGGACTGCAACAGCTTGATCGTTTCAACGGGAATCGCCTCGAGTGCGACGCCGTGATCGTTGGCCACCTTCCGGGCAAAATGCTGTACAAGCAGCGGGATGTCCTCCACCCGATCGCGCAAGGGCACAGTGTGAATCGGCACGACGTTGAGCCTATAATAGAGGTCACTTCGGAAACGGCCTGTCTCGAGATCATCTCGGAGATCCCGATTCGTCGTTGCGATCACGCGGACGTCGACTTTGATCGGGCGCGTCCCGCCGACGCGTTCGAATTCACGTTCCTGCAACACACGAAGCAATTTTGGCTGGAGATCCGTGCGCATTTCCGATATTTCGTCGAGCAGCAGCGTGCCGCCGTTGGCGCGCTCGAATGCCCCCGCCGTGCGCACGGTAGCACCTGTGAATGCGCCTTTTTCGTGTCCAAAGAGCGCGCTCTCAACGAGTCCCTCCGGCATGGCGGCGCAATTCAAGGAGATGAAGGGTCGATCACTGCGGGTGCTTTGCTCGTGAATGGCCCGTGCGAGGAGTTCTTTGCCGGTACCAGACTCCCCTTGGAGTAACACCGTCGCCCGACTCGGTGCCACCATGGCAATCGTTTCCATGATGGCGCGCATCGGCGCACTGTCCCCCACGACCGCCCGGTTCGATCGGATCGCCGCAATCTCGTTGCGAAAGGCCTCGTTTTCACGACGGAGTTTAGTCATCTCCAGCGCCTGCGTCACTGCGATCTCCAGCGTTTCCGCGCGAATCGGCTTCGTCAGATAATCCACCGCGCCGCCCTTGATGGAAATGACGGCGTGCTCAATCGACGAGTAGCCCGTCATCATGATGACCGGAATACGGTGGTCGCGCTCTTTGAGCACCGCCAACAGATCGAGGCCGGTTGCCCCAGGCATGCGGTAGTCGGAGAGAATCAATTCGACGTCGGATTCCTCAACGATCTTGACCGCCCCGTCGACGCTGTCCGCCAGCACGGCGCGATGGCCGAGCCTCGTAAGCGCCTGCTCGAGGACCACGCCAACCGCCGGCTCGTCATCCACGCAGAGAACTGTAGCCATTCGTCCTTCCCAGCTTGCAACCGTCACCGCGAAGTCGCCGACCGTCGAGACGTCCATACCCGCTGAGGTACGCCGGCAATCCGCCCAATATTTATAAGGAAAGGATCTCGAAACAAGGCGCGGGCCGACCCGGAACTCAAGAAATTATCAAAAACGGCCGATACCGGAGACAAACCACAGTCTGGAAGACGCCATGCGGATCACGCCAGGGATGATGCGAGAACGCCTCGTGCGGAGTCTCGGCAACACGTTCGCCCAGCTTGCTCGGGCGCAGCTGCACGTTGCCACCGGCAAGCGCATTCATAAAGCGTCCGATGATGTCACCGCCGCGAGGCAGATCATGCGCATCTCGGGGGACATCCGTGCGCTCGATCAGTTCCGGCGAAATACCACCTTCGCCCGCACCCGACTCAATGCCGAGGAGGCCGTTCTCAACCAGGTCACCGACATCCTGTCTCGCGCCAGAGAGATTGCCACCGCGCAGGCTACCGATACCGCAACCACACACACGCGCGAAATCGCAGCCGCCGAGGTCGAGCAGTTACTGGACCAGGTTGTCCAGCTCGGCAATACGGTACTCGGAAAGACACACCTCTTTGCCGGTCACCAAGCGCAGGCCGCCGCATTCCTCCCGGATGGGACCTATCAAGGAGACACTGGCCACGTCGAGACAGCAATCAGCCCGGACCAACGAGTGGTCATGAACCACACAGGTGATGAACTGTTGGTGACGAGCGGGGTCATTGACGCTCTCACGGCGCTGCTGGACGGCCTTCGCGCGGGAACGATCGATGCGGTTCGCGACGCCGGACCCCAACTGGCCGCGGCATTCGACGAGGCTCAGTTTCTCCTGACGGAAACCGGCGCACGTATCCAACGGCTCGACGCAGCAGCTAGCAGTCAAGACAGCCGCCAGCTCAACCTCACCGCGAACCGTCAGGCGCTTGAGGAAGTCGGACTGGAGCAAGCTGCGGTCGAATTATTCGAGCAGGAGACGCTCTTGCAGGCAACCCTGGCCTCGGC
>JBFHWR010000010.1:0-23765 GCA_041599395.1 Gemmatimonadales bacterium
CTTCGTCCTCAAACATCCGGTGAACCGCGAGGTTCACGCCCTGCTGGATGTCCATATACGTTTTGTACGCGGAATCGCCGATGTAGTACACCGTCTCGAAGTTGATGGAGAAATCCCCAAACGTCTTGAAGTGGCTGCGGTCAAAACGGGTCTTCTCCTGCGATTCCACAGCGTTTTGAAGCAACTCAGGGATTTTCTGCAGCTTGTCGCGCGGCGTGTCTTACGTAACCCCAACGGTAAAGACCGCACGCCGCTCCTGCATGCGTCCGTAGTTGCGGATACGGCTGCTCAACAAATCCGAGTTTGAGAACACGAGCTGTTCGCCGGAAATGCTGGTCAACCGGGTCGTCTTGAGCCCAATGTGCTCAACCGTGCCCATGAGGTCGTCCACGATCAGGAAATCCTTCAGCACGAATGGTTTGTCGAGCACGATTGTCAGTGACGAAAAGAGATCGCTGAGGATCTTCTGGACGGCGAGAGCAATCGCGATACCGCCGATGCCGACTCCGGTGAGGAGTCCTGTGATGTTGACCCCGAGGTTGCCGAGAATCAGCAGCAGGACGAGGACCCACAGCGCGAGCCGCGCCATGAATCCGAGCGCGTTCATCGTGGTGATGCTTGACGCGTCCCCCAGCCGGCGGCGATAGCGCTCCAACCAAAACTCGATGAGGCCGCTCGCCCACAAACCTGATTGAACGAGGAGTGCGACGACGGTGAACACGGTGATGTAGCGAGGCACCGCACTCCCCAGCTCGAGCGGACGGGACCCGAAGTAGATGCCGAGGATCAACAAGAAGAGCAGCTTGGTCTTCCCCAGCATGTGGGCCGCCATGTCGTCCCAGTCGGTGCTGGTCCGTTTGGCAAACGCGCGCAACCGATTGAGGAGCAGGCCCTCGAACGACCGCAGGATGATCGCCGTGGCACCCACGATCGCGAGGCTGGTGAGCCAGCGACCCACGGTGTTACCGTAGAATTCCGCGTTCAAGAATTCCATGACACTATTGGATTACTTGGAGAGAGGATCGTCAAGCCCCAGTCCGAAGGTACTCATACGCAGAGGATCTGTTCATCATGACGAATCGAAGCACGATCGGTGTGTGGTGCGTTGCCTCGCTGCTTGGCCTCGGGTGGCCCGCGTCCGTCCCCGCGCAAGACGCCCGCTACCAAGATGAGGTCCGCCGCATCGCGTCCATGGAAGCTGTGCGCCGGGCGATGCAGGCGATCGACGACCTCGAGCCGCGCTCCGCGAGCGACCTGATCCTGCTCACCGAGATCCCCGCTCCTCCGTTCAACGAGGAACGGCGTGCGAGGCAGTTTGCCGAACTCCTGGGCGCCGCGGGTGTGGACTCCGTCTGGATCGATGAGGTCGGCAATGTGCTGGCGCTGCGCCGAGGGCGCACCGGGGCTAGGACGGTCGTGATCGAAGGCCATCTCGACACCGTGTTTCCGGAAGGAACCGATGTGACGGTTCGTGCGAAAGGCGACACGCTCTACGCTCCCGGGATCGGCGACGATACGCGGGGGCTGGTCGTCGTGCTCACCGTCGCTCGTGCCATGAGCATCGCCGACGTGCATACCGACGCCGACGTGCTGTTTGTGGGAACCGTGGGCGAGGAAGGGCAGGGCGACCTGCGCGGCGTGAAGCACTTCTTTCGCGAGGGAGCACCGCGAATCGACGCATGGATTGCCGTGGACGGTGGGGGACGTTCTCGAATCGTTCACCGGGGACTGGGGAGCGTTCGCTATCGAGTGACGTTCCGCGGGCCCGGCGGGCATTCGTGGGGGGCCTTTGGATTGGGCAACCCGCATCATGCGCTGGGGCGGGCGATCTACCTGTTCCAAAGCATGGCCGACGGCTACACCCGGGAAGGAATCCGTACCAGCTACAACGTCGGTGTCATCGGGGGAGGGACGTCCGTCAACTCCATCCCCTTCGCGTCGTGGATGGAGGTCGACATGCGATCCGAGAGTCCGGAGCGGCTCGTGGGAATCGACTCGCTGTTCCATCTTTCGATGCGGCAAGCCCTGGCCGAGGCCAATGCGCTCCGCCGCGACGGGGATTCTCTCACCCTCCAGCTCGACCTGATTGGCCGGCGTCCGTCGGGGAGCCTCGCCGTAGAAACACCTCTCGTCCAGCGTGCCATGGCTGTGGTCCGGCACATGGGGAACGAGCCCAACCTTGGTATCGCGTCCACCAATTCGAACATCCCCATTGCCGTTGGCGTCCCCGCCGTCACGATTGGACGTGGCGGCACGGGGGGCGGTGGGCACTCCCTCGGCGAATGGTGGCTGAACGATCGCGGAGCCCTTGCAATCCAACAGGCCCTCCTGCTGCTGTTGGCGGAGAGCGGTATCGCCAGGCAACCCAGTCCCTGAGGCGCTGTCCGGACTAGGAGTCGGTGGCTGTCCGCTTATCGGAACAGATGGGCCGGAGCATCTCCGGTTTCTCTGGATAATTCGCTGGGAAAGCACGACATAGGGCCGCGAAACACGGTGGCACGACATCTGCAGCTACAGTGGATTTAACGCGTCTCAGCGATTGGATGCGAGACGGACACTATCGGAGAACAAGATGTTTGAATTTTCAATAAAGCGACGCGAGACTCCCGGGGGTGACGAGGTCCCCTCTGAGCGGCGCACGAGTAGGCCCGGTACGGCGCGTCAAGTCGCTGTGCGCGACGAGAGGGGAGGGGTGGCGGGCTGGGTGATCGCCCCGGTGAGTCCGGAGGTGTTTGGCCGCGACCGCGGTACGGTGTTTATGGATCGAGCGTGACGGGCGGCCTCGTGCAAAGCGATTGAAGGCGCCGGCCTCACGAGGTCGGCGTTTTTTCTTTGTCGTGATGGAGGCTGCAAGGCCCTTGGCGTTTTGCGGGCCGCAACGGTTGCCCCCAATCCCGCGGCGGCATAATCTGCTTCAACGCAAACGCCACCTCGATTGCGACCACCACCTCGTTAGGGCCAGATACCCGTGCAGCCAGCGACCCTCGGAGTCATTGGACTCGACGCCATAGGAGGCTCCGTGGCCTTACGGGCCGCGCAGGCCGGTGTGGCCCGGATCATCGGGCATTCACCAACCCCAAGCGATGGTGTCGCTGCGGCGCGCGCCGGTGCCGTGACCGAGCTTTTGCAGGACGTGAGAGGAATCTTTCGCCGGGCCGACTTCGTGGTTATCTCGGCCCCGCCCGCGGCAACCATGCACCTCCTGAAGCGGGCGGCGGCCAGTCAGTTTGGCCGCGGCGGCGGCGGCGGCGGCGCGTACCTCACGGATGTATCCAGCGTGAAACGACCGTTCGTCGAGCGCGCGGCCAAACTGGGATTGAGCGCCAACTTCGCGGGATCTCATCCGCTGGTGGAGGCGGGGCAGGGTGGGTTCCGCGCGGCGCGAGCAGACCTGTTTGTGGAAAAGATCGTCTACGTCACCACAACCCCCGACAGCGAGCGAGCATCCCGTGAAGTGGCGGACTTTTGGCACCAAGTGCTCGAGGCTAGGCCGGTGACGTTGGACGCCGCCTTCCACGACTCCATGGTCGCGTGGACCCGCCACCTCCCACAGGCCGCGGCCGCGGTGGTGGCGGCGACGCTCGGGACGCATGGGCCAAAAGGCGTGACATACGGGCACGAGACGCGATCGGTCACGGCGCTTGCCGCGAGGCAGCAAGACGCGTTGGCGGAAGTCTTGCTCCTCAATCGAGAAGCGCTGGTCGATGCCTTGCAGAACGTGGATCGGTCGCTTCAAGAGCTGGAATCCGCACTCCAGACGAATGACGCGCAGGGTGTGCGTGACTGGCTCGATGCGGCGAGTAAGTGGCGCGCGCGACTGGGGTCGTGATTGTCCGCGGAAGCATTCGTCCACCGGGTGACAAGAGCATCACACACCGCGCCTTGATTCTGGCTGGATTGCTGGCGAGCGACGCCGAGTTGGGTAATCCGCTTGCTGCGCTCGACGTTCGCAGTACGGCACGTGTCCTTCGGCAACTCGGCGTCGACGTCGGGCCGGTCCGCCGCGACACGCGACTGAGAATTACGAGCCGGGACTGGCGCGCTCCCCGCGGCTCGTTGCGTTGCGGCAACTCGGGCACCGCGGCACGTCTCACGATGGGTGCGCTGGCAGGACACGATTTCGAGGCCCGGCTCACCGGTGATGCATCGCTCCGGACACGTCCGATGCGCCGGGTGACCGAGCCGCTGATACGGATGGGCGCGCGGGTCGAGGAAGAGGGGGGAGATGGCCTGCCGCTTCGAATTCATGGGGGGAGACTCCAGGGGATTACCCATCGGAGCCCGGTCGCGAGTGCTCAGCTCAAGAGCGCAGTCCTCCTGGCCGGAGTGAGCGGTGGCGTTCCCGTCACCGTAATCGAGCCGGTGCGATCGCGCGACCACACCGAACGCCTGCTTCGCTATTTAGGATATGACGTCACGATCGACGGTCCGGCCGTTTCGGTGGCTCCTCAGCCCGGGCGTGGAAGGGGTCCCTTCGAGCTGGAGATACCAGGGGACCTGTCCTCGGCTGCCTTCTTGGTTGCAGCGGCGCTGCTCGCCGATGAGGGTGAGCTCCTGATCGAAGGTGTAGGTGTCAACGAGACGCGGGCTGGATTCATTGTGGTTGCGAACCGGATGGGTGCGGGGATCGAATCGTGTGACCCGCGGACCGTTGGGGGCGAGCCGGTCGTCGACTTGCTCGTACGGCCGCGAGAACTTCAAGGAACCGAAGTAGCTGGCACTGAGATCCCGAGTCTGATTGACGAGGTACCGGTGCTGGCAGTGCTGGCGGCACGGGCTACAGGGGTGACGGTGTTTCGACAGGTTGGCGAGCTTCGTGTGAAGGAAAGCGACCGGCTCGGCTTGATCGCCCAGAACCTGCGTGGGTTAGGTGTGGTCTCCGAAACTCAGGGAGAAGATCTCTTCGTGACGGGAACCGCACGGAGACTCGAGGGTCGGGTCGAAACGGCCGGGGACCATCGATTGGCGATGGCCTTCGCCGTGCTGGGCACGGCGCCGCGCACGCAACTCCGATTGTCGGAGACGGACTCCGTCGGGATCAGCTATCCGAGCTTTTTCCGGGACCTGCGGCAAATAGGTGGTGCCCGTGCCTAGCCGAGTAATCACGATCGACGGACCCGCCGGGTCCGGCAAGTCGACGACGGCGCGCGCAGTGGCCGAGCATCTCGGATTCGTGCACGTAGACAGCGGCGCGTTGTACCGAGCGGTTACGCTCGCGGCTCTGGACGCCGAGGTGCCGATGGCGGGTCAGCGAATCGTCGCCCTCGCCCGTGCACTCCCTGTCCGTCTCCCGCTCTCCCGGGACGGTGCCCGGCCTGAAGTCGCAGGCGTGGACGTGTCGGCGGAGATTCGCGCTGACCGTGTCACCCGCAACGTGTCGCAGGTGGCCGCGCTCCCGGAAGTGCGGGAATGGGTCAACGAGGCACTCCGGGCGGCAGCGGAAGACGCCCCCGGCGTGGTGATGGATGGTCGCGACATTGGCTCGGTGGTGTTTCCCGATGCTCGTGTGAAGGTGTTTCTCACGGCCAACCCCACCGAACGCGCGCAGCGCCGGCTCGCCGAGCAGGGGCGCCCAAGCGACAGAAGGTCTGTCGAAACCGCGGAGAAAGAAATCTCCCGGCGAGACGCGTTCGACGCGGGCCGGGATGTCGCCCCCCTGCAAATCCCCGACGGCGCGGTCGTGATCGACACGACAACGATGTCCTTCGAACAGCAGGTTGACCACGTGTTGGAGCTCGCCCGCCAGGCGTTTGGCTCGCTTGACACCATCTCGTAAGTGGTCTATTGTACACGGCTTGGCGGTTCCGAGACGGGGCCGTGAACATTCACCTTCAACCCCGCGGTATCACGGCAACTTTGATGTCTGAGGTTTCTCAAGAGTTGGCTGAAGCAATTACCGGCGCCGGGCTCGGTAGTTCCATTGTAACCCAGGAATCGTCCTCCCTTCGGGTCCGGCCGGACCTGTACGACGACTCGTATACGGATGAGCAATACGCGGAGATGCTCGAGCTATACGAGCGCACACTCAGCAGCATCGCTGAAGGCGAGATCGTCAAGTCGAAAGTTCTGCGCGTCACTGGCACGCACGTCATTCTCGACCTGCGATTCAAATCCGAGGGCGCCGTTCCGCTAGACGAATTCAAGCATCCGGAGGCGATCGAATCCGGCCAGGAGGTCGAGGTGTTCCTGGAGCACCTCGAAGATGAAGAAGGCGCCGTCGTGCTTTCGAAGAAGAAAGCCGACTTCATGCGCGTCTGGGAGAAGATCCGGGTTGCGCATGAGAACGACGAGCCGGTGAAGGGCACGCTCCAGAAGAAGATCAAAGGAGGCGTCGTCGTCGACCTCATGGGAGTCGACGCCTTCTTGCCCGGAAGCCAGATTGCGTTGCGCCGCGTGCCCAACATCGACGAGCTCCTCGGGCAGGAATACGAATTCAAGATCATCAAGCTCAATAAGCGGCGCCGCAACATCGTGGTGTCTCGGCGCGTTATTCTCGAAGCCGAGCGGGCCACAAAGCGCGACGTGCTGATCAAGGAACTCGAGGTCAATCAGATCAGGCGTGGCGTGGTCAAGAACATCACGGACTTCGGGGCGTTTATCGACCTCGGCGGGGTTGACGGGTTGCTCCACATCACCGACATGAGCTACGGCCGGATTTCGCACCCGTCTGAAATGGTCGAGCTGGGGATGGAACTGCAGGTCAAGATCCTGGACATCGACTGGGACCGCGAGCGGATTTCCCTCGGCCTGAAGCAGCTCCAAGAGTATCCGTGGGAGAATGTCGCGGAGAAGTATCCGGTTGGAAAGCGCGTGCAGGGCAAAGTCGTGAGCATCACCAACTACGGTGCGTTTGTCGAGCTGGAGCCGGGCATTGAAGGGCTCGTGCACATCAGCGAGATGAGCTGGACCCGCAACGTTCGTCACCCGTCGAAGATCGTGTCGATCGGTGAGACGATCGAGGCCGTGTGCCTCAAGGTGGACCCGTCGGAAGAGAAGATCTCCCTCGGTATGAAACAAACCGAGCAAGATCCGTGGCTGATGTTGCCGATGAAGTACCCAGTTGGCACGCGAATCAGCGGCAAGGTGCGCAATCTGACATCCTTTGGGGCGTTCGTGGAGATCGAGCCCGGTATCGACGGTCTGATTCACATCTCCGACATGTCCTGGACGAAGCGGGTGGAGCATCCCTCTGACGTCGTCAAGAAGGGAGAAGCGGTCGACGTCGTCATCTTGAACATCGACCCAGACAACAAGCGGATTTCCCTCGGGTTGAAGCAGGCTCGAGAAGACCCCTGGCTTGCCATCGCCGAAAAGTATCCAGTCGACACGGAACTGGATGGATATGTGGCGCGCTTACAAGACGGCGGGGTCGTGGTCGATCTGGGGGACGATCTCGAGGGCATCGTTCGGGAGGAGCAGGTTCCGGTCGCAGAAGGCAAGACCGTCGAGTCGTCCGTCAAGATGGGGCAAGCAGCATCGGTCAAGGTGATGGAAGTCGATCCCATCCATCATCGGATCCTGGTGGCGATCACGGAACTGGGAGAAACCATTCGGCCGGAAAAAACCATCCCGCCGGAAGGCGACACCGCGGAGGAGCCGGAATCCGATGGAGAAGACACGACGTCGCCCCCCGGCGAACTCACGGTCGACGCCGACGTAGCGCAGCCTTCGGAGTCGAAGGCCTCATCCGAAGATCAGTCTGAGCCCGATGCCGAACCAGCGGCAAAGCCGCCTGATGCGCCGACGGAGTGATTCCCACCCGGCACCACTCTCCCAGCAGTCCGGTCAACACCCGTAGTCCGGTCCCATGACGATTCAAGAGAAACTCGAAGGCCTGGAGCGTCTTCGTGCCGAAGCCGAATTGGGCGGCGGCGCGGAGCGGACGGCGCGGCAGCACGCCCAGGGCAAGCTCACCGCCCGGGAACGCCTCGATTTGCTGCTCGATCCTGGTTCGTTTGTCGAGCATGACCGATTCGTCACCCATCGCTCCACCGGATTCGGTCTCGATGACAACCGGCCGCTGGGAGACGGGGTCGTGACCGGCTATGGCCACATCGATGGCCGGCTGGTCTACGTTTTCTCTCAGGACTTCACCGTGTTCGGGGGATCGCTCGCCGAGGCACATGCAGAGAAGATCTGCAAGATCATGGACTTGGCCGTGCGAAATGGCGCGCCTGTCATTGGGCTGAATGACTCGGGAGGCGCTCGTATTCAAGAGGGTGTCGTCTCGCTCGGCGGGTACGCGGACATCTTTCTCAGGAACACGATGGTATCGGGCGTCATCCCGCAAATCAGTGCCGTCCTCGGACCATGTGCCGGCGGAGCGGTGTACAGTCCGGCGATCACCGATTTCGTGTTCATGGTTCGTGGCATCTCGTACATGTTCGTGACCGGCCCGAACGTCGTCAAAACGGTTACACACGAAGCGGTTTCCACGGAGGAATTGGGGGGCGCCGACGTGCACGCATCGGTCTCCGGTGTGGCCCAGTTCGCGTTCGATACCGAGCGGGAATGTCTCCAAGAAATCCGCCGTCTAATCAGTTTCATCCCGAGCAACAACCTCGATTCGCCACCGGTCACGCCAACGAACGATCCGCTTGATCGGGCGGACGAGGAACTGCTCACGATCGTTCCCGACAACGCGAACAAACCCTACGATATGCGGGACGTCGTACGACGGGTCGTCGACGATGGGGACTATCTCGAAGTTCATCGGGATTTTGCCACCAACCTGATCGTCGGGTTCGCACGGCTCGGGGGGCATCCGGTTGGCGTCATCGCCAATCAGCCCGCCGTGTTGGCCGGTGTGCTGGACATCAAGGCCTCGACCAAGGGCGCTCGGTTCATTCGGTTCTGCGATGCGTTCAACATTCCGCTCGTAACCTTCGAAGATGTGCCAGGATTTCTCCCCGGCGTGGACCAAGAGCACGGCGGAATCATCAAGGAGGGTGCGAAGCTTCTCTACGCCTACGCCGAGGCCACGGTCCCCAAGCTGACGGTCATCACTCGGAAAGCCTACGGGGGTGCGTACGATGTCATGAGCTCCAAGCACGTTCGCGGGGATTTCAACGTGGCGTGGCCGACGGCGGAGATCGCGGTGATGGGTCCGAAGGGAGCCGTCGAGATACTCTTCAAGCGGGAAATCGCGGCGGCTGACGACAAGGAGAGCAAGGTCGAACAGCTTGTCGCGGACTATCGTGAAAAGTTCGCCAATCCCTATCTCGCAGCGAGAAGAGGCTTTGTCGACGACGTGATCGATCCTCGAGAAACCCGGGCTCGCATCATCTCGGCCCTCGGGACGCTGCTCACCAAACGCGATGCCAACCCCCCGAAGAAGCACGGCAACATCCCTCTGTGACGGCAAACAGGCGGGTGGACGTCGCGTGAAACGGGTATTGGTTGCCAACCGGGGTGAAATAGCCCTTCGCATCATCCGTGCGTGCCATGAAGAAGGTCTGGAGGCCGTCGCGGTGTACTCGGCCGCAGACCGGGCGAGCCCGCACGTCCGCGCAGCCGACGCGGCGGTCGAAATCGGTCCTGCGCCTGCCGCCAAATCGTATTTGGTGGTCGACCGGTTGGTGGAGGCGGCCAAACAGAGCGGCGCAGACGCCGTGCATCCCGGATACGGGTTCCTCGCGGAGCGGGCGCACTTCGCGGACGCCGTCGTTGCCAACGACCTGATTTTTATCGGTCCGCCGGTCGCCGCCATTCGCACGATGGGCGACAAAGTCGAAGCGCGGCGCCAGATGCGTGACGCCAACGTCCCGGTCGTCCCTGGGACCGTCGATCCCGTGGACTCTCCCGACGCCGCGGCTGCGGCAGCCAACGAACTGGGCTATCCCGTGCTGCTCAAGGCGACGGCAGGCGGTGGCGGAAAGGGGATGCGGCGCGCCGAGACTGCCCGTGATGTGCGACGGCAGTTCGAGAGCGCGTCCTCCGAGGCACGCTCGGCGTTTGGGGATGGGTCCGTGTACCTCGAGCGCCGCTTGGAACGGCCGCGTCACGTGGAGATCCAGATTCTGGCTGACCAGTTCGGTCGGACACTGCATCTCGGCGAGCGCGAGTGTTCCGTACAACGGCGTCATCAAAAACTGATCGAAGAGTCACCGTCCCCGGTCGTGGATCTCGATTTACGGGAGGCGATGGGCGCCACCGCGGTCCGCGCGGCGCAATCGGTCGGCTACGTGGGCGCGGGCACCGTCGAGTTTCTCCTCGAGCCGGATGGATCGTTCTACTTCCTGGAAATGAACACGCGAATCCAAGTAGAGCACCCGGTCACCGAATTGGTGTACGGTGTCGACCTGGTTCGCGCACAGCTCCGCATCGCGGCAGGCGAGCCGCTGGATGCCACCGGCCACCCGCTCCAACCGCGTGGTCATGCGATCGAATGCCGTATTACCAGCGAGGATCCGTACGCGGGTTTCGTCCCGTCCGTGGGCACGATTCGGTATCTCGGAGTACCCGCCGGACCGGGGATTCGGTGGGATGGCGGCGTGGAGACGGGCAATGCCGTGACCCTGTTCTACGATTCGTTGCTGGGCAAGGTCATCACGTGGGGCGAGACGAGAGAGCTGGCGATCAGGCGAATGCGACGTGCGCTGGAAGAGTTGACCATTGTCGGCGTCACGACCTCGCAACCATTCCATCGTCTCGTGATGAGCGATTCGGTTTTTTGCAGCGGCACCTACGACATCGAATATCTCGATCGTGTAGCCGCAGATCTCTTGGCGGAGCAGCCGGAGGACCGGGAGATCGAGATGTTGGCGATCGCCGCGGCGCTTGCCGAAGACGGGCGGCGCAATGTACCGGCGGTCCCGACGGGGCCGGCTCGGACTGAGGACGGAGCGAGCCGTTGGCTGCACTATGCCCGCCGGGCTGGGCTTCGGTGATGCGGATACGAATCGACCGCATCGCCGCCGGAGGCGACGGGGTGGGACGCATGGAGGACGGTCTCACCGTCTTCGTGCCCCGTACCGCCCCCGGGGATGTCGCAGCGGTAGCGCTGTCTCAACGCAAACGCCGCTACGCCCGCGGTCTGGTCGAGACGCTCGAGACCGCTTCGTCCGATCGATTGGAGCCGCCCTGTCCCCACTATCGCGATCAGGGATGCGGAGGCTGCCAATTGCAGCACGTCACCCTTCAGTCGCAACTGGACGCAAAGCGCCGTATCGTGGGCGATGCCCTTCGGCGCATTGGCCGGCGCGAGGTGGCCGATCCGCCTATCGTCGCCTCGCCGGAGCCGTGGCGCTACCGCTCCACGATCACGCTTGCCGTCCAAGGCGCCAACATTGGGCTCCACCGCTTCGATCGCCCGGACGCGGTCTTCATGCTGGACGATTGTCTCATCGCGCGCGAATCCATCATGAATCTCTGGCAACAGGTTCGGCAGCACCGTCACGCGTTGCCGCCGACGGTGAACACGTTGGTGCTGCGGGAGGATCGCGACGGGGGCTTACACGTCATCGTCAAGGGAAGCGGGTCGTGGGATGCGCGACCGCTGGCCGACGCGATTGGGGATGCAGGGGTTTCCTACTGGTGGGCGCCACACAAAGGCGCCGCCCGGGTGCTTTGCGGCGCGCGTCCCGGGTTCCCCGCGTTGGCGTTCGAGCAGGCGAGCCCGGTTCTCGCGGGTGCGATCAGACGGGCTGCCGCCGGCGACCTGGGCGATATCGCCGGTGAACGTGTCTGGGACCTGTACGGAGGCGTCGGCGACACGGCTGCCGAGTTGGCCCAGCGGGGTGCCCTCGTGTGGACCGTGGACAGCGACCGAAGCGCGGTCGAATGGGCCAAACGGGCCGGAGCCCGCTGCGCGGCAATCACTCGCTTGGCCGCGAAAGTCGAGGAAAGCCTGCATCGATTGCCTGACCCGGCCGCCATCGTGGTGAATCCGCCCAGAATCGGGATGCATGCGCGTGTCAGCGCGTATTGCGAACAATGGGCGCAGCGTCGGGCACGGGCAGGGTCGGGGGCGGGGGCGGGGAAGCGGCTGGCCTACATTTCGTGCGATCCTGCGACGTTGGCCCGCGACATTGCGCGCATGCCCGCCCTGCAGCTCCGATCCGTAACCGCGTATGATGCGTTTCCGCAGACAAGCCACGTCGAGGTCTTGGCCGTGCTCGAGGCCTCGTGAAGTACACCGTGGAGATCGCCGGCCGCTCCGTCGAGGTGGAAGTCGATGGCGATTGCGTGAGCGTTGGGGGACGAACCTACTCCGCCGCTCTGTCGCCACTCGCCGGGAGTCCGCTGCGGTTACTGCGGTGCGGCGCGCGGACGACGGCGATCTTCGCGTCGTACGACGAGCAGGGTTGGACGCTGCAACATCAGGGTCGCACCCATGTGGTGCTGGTCGAAGACGAGCGGACGCGCCAGATCCGAGAACTGACCGGGCAAGACGGCCCGGGCCGGTCGGGTGGAGTCGTTCACGCGCCCATGCCGGGGCTCGTGCTCCGAGTCGACGTTGAGGTTGGCCAGGCAGTCGAACCGGACTCCGGGATCGTGGTGTTGGAAGCGATGAAGATGGAGAACGAGATCAGAGCTGGCGCTCGTGGAATCGTGCGGGCCGTTCGAGTGGGTCCGGGGGACGCGGTGGAAAAAGGGAGCGTCTTGGTGGAACTCGGTGAGTCTTGACCTCTCTGAAATGGGCCGCTAGCTTCAAAGGCTACCTATACTTACGATGATGAAAACGTACACGCAGCGTGGCAGTGAGCTCGATGCCAAGTGGCATCTCGTGGACGCCGAGGGAGTGACACTCGGGCGCCTCGCGAGTCGCGTGGCGCAGCTCATTCGCGGCAAACACAAACCCACGTTCACTCCGCATATGGACGGCGGAGACTTCGTGGTGGTGATCAACGCCGAGAAAGTTCGGCTGTCGGGCCGGAAGAACGAGCAAAAGCGGTACTTCCGACACACGGGATACATGGGCCATGGGCGGTTTACGTCGGTTGCGGCCATGCTTGCCACTCACCCGGAGCGCGTAATCGAAAAGGCGGTGTACGGCATGTTGCCGAAGTCGACACTGGGAAAACAATCGCTGCGCAAGAAGCTCAAAGTGTATGCTGGCCCGGACCACCCGCACAGCGGTCAGAGGCCGACGCCGTTGGGGATGTAACTGAGAGCATTTATGACAACTGCAACGCAACCGCAGTTTCGGTGGCACGCCATTGGGCGTCGCAAGACGAGCGTCGCGCGCGTCTACCTCACGCCCGGATCGGGCAAGTGGGACGTGAACGGTCGCACGCTGGGTGATTACTTCCCGCGCCGGTCGCTGATCCAGCACATTCAGCAGCCTTTTGTGGCGACAGACACGCTCGGCGCGTTCGACGTCCAGGCGCGGGTCCAGGGAGGCGGGCTCACCGGCCAGGCCGGCGCCCTCCGCTTGGCCATTGCGAGAACTCTGGTCAGCGCCGATGAGACGCATCGGAAGAAGCTCCGCACCCAGGGATTGCTCACGCGTGACCCGCGTGCGGTGGAGCGGAAGAAACCTGGACAGCCTGGGGCCCGGAAGCGGTTCCAGTTCTCGAAACGGTGAGCAGCGCGCGCGGGAGGCCCACCGGCCCGATGGCTCGCATGGTGGCTGCCCAGTGCAAGGAACGGGGTACATGACGACACCGCAGTTAGCAGAGCTTCTGGAAGCCGGCGTGCACTTCGGGCACCAGACGAGGCGTTGGAACCCCAAGATGCGTCGCTTCATCTTGGCGGAGCGTTCGGGCATCTACCTCATCGATCTGGAGAAAACCCGCCGGCAGCTGCAGGCGGCGCAAGATCTGCTACGCCAAATCGTGCTGAACGGAGACAACTTGCTCTTTGTCTGCACAAAGCGGCAGCTCAATCAGATCATCCAGAACGAAGCGTCGCGTTGTGGCGCCCATTACGTCACCGAGCGCTGGCTCGGCGGTACGCTCACCAATTTCTCGACCATAAAGAAACAGATTCGGCGGCTCAAGGACCTGGAGCAAGGGCTGGAAGAGGGGGCGTACGAGTTTCACACCAAAAAAGAGCGGCTTCGCCTCGAGCGCGAACGGTTGAAGCTCAACCGCTACCTCGAGGGCATCAAGAACATGGGGCGTCTCCCGGGCGCACTGTTCGTGGTGGACGCAAAGAAGGAACGGATCGCCATCGCCGAGGCGAGCAAGTTGGGAATCCCGGTGGTGGCCATCGTCGACACGAACGCGGATCCGGACTCCATCGCCGTCCCCATTCCGGGCAACGACGACGCGATTCGTTCGGTCGCGCTCATCAGCAACGCGTTGGTTGAGGTCATCGCGGAGGCACGGACACAGGTCCCGGTTCGCGAAATCGCCGCCGATTCGGATTCGTTCACGACGTACAGTACCGATGGTGGCGACGCCGGGACGGCCGTCGACGAGCGGAAAGCCAGACGGCGCTCACGCAAGCGTCGTCCCAAACCGGAGGCCATCGCGGCGCGACTCAAAGAAGAGGCCGCCGCCGAAGGCGGATCGGCGACGGACGAAGCGGATGAGGCGGCGGACGAGGGTGATGCGCCGGCCGCGGCCGAAGCGGCGGCGCCCGAGAGCGCTCCGGAAGCAGCGGCAACCGAGTCGAACCAGGAAGGCCGGTCGTAAGTCCGGGCATCGGCCGAGCGTGAACATCAGGCCGCCGCTCGCCGGGTTGCAGCAGACTGGCGGCGGCGGTTCTCATATCAACTGATTCGGGGGCAACGGCGCCCCGTTGGACAGGATGAACCCACGCATGGAAGCACAGATCTCAGCGAAGGACGTGAGCAACCTCCGCGGCAGGACGGGTGCGGGGATGATGGACTGCAAACGCGCGCTCGAGGATACGGGCGGAGACATCGAAAAGGCCGTGGATCTCCTGCGGCAAAAGGGGGTCGCGAAGGCCGAAAAACGGGCCGGCCGCGCGGCCAGCGAGGGGACGATCGCCAGCTACGTGCACTTCAACAGCAGGGTCGGCGTGCTGGTCGAGGTGAATTGCGAGACCGATTTCGTCGCGCGAACTGATGAGTTCAACGCTCTCGCACGGGACATCGCGCTTCACATTGCGTCCGCCAATCCGATTGCGTTGAGTGCCGAAGATGTTCCGGAGGACATCGTCCAACGAGAGCGGGCCATCTACGAGGCCCAAGTGGAGGATTCAGGCAAACCCGACAAGGTCCGCGACAAGATCGTCGAAGGGAAGCTCAAGAAGTTCTTCCAAGAACGCGTGCTGCTGCACCAGCCGTTCGTTAAGGACGACAAGAAAACGGTCAGCGACCTCATTAAAGAACGGTCCGGGACGTTGGGGGAGAACATCGTCGTTCGCCGCTTCGTACGCTACGAGCTGGGAGCGGCGTAGTGGCCAAACTCGCCTACCAGCGCGCGCTGCTCAAGTTGTCAGGCGAGGCGCTCGCGGGAGAGCGGGAGTTTGGCATCGACTTCCAGGCGATCGATCGGCTGACAGACGAGATTCGCGAGGTTCACGAGCTCGGGGTCTCGCTCGGCCTGGTCATTGGCGGTGGAAACATCGTGCGCGGCGCCTTTGCCAGCCAACAGGGGATGGATCGCGTGTCGGCGGATCACATGGGGATGTTGGCCACGGTGATCAACGCGTTGGCCGTGCAGGACATTCTCGAGCGGAAGAAGGTGCACACCCGGGTGATGACGGCGATCCGGATGGAGGAAATGGCAGAGCCGTACATTCGGCGACGCGCGATACGACACATGGAAAAGGGCCGAACGGTGCTGTTCGCGGCAGGGACCGGAAACCCGTATTTTTCCACCGACACGGCGGCCGTACTTCGGGCACTCGAGGTGGAGGCCGAGGTCTTGATCAAGGCGACGAGTGTCGACGGCATTTACACTGAGGATCCCAAAGCGAACCCGGATGCGGAATTCATCCCGGAATTGACCTATCAGGATGCGCTGATTCAGGGGATTAGGGTGATGGACGCGAACGCGTTTGGACTGTGTAAGGAGAACTCGCTGCCAATTATTGTCATGAACGCCAACCAACGTGGGGCGATTGCTCGCGTGCTGTGCGGCAAGCGCGTCGGGTCGATCGTACAGGCAAAACACACAAGACGTGGACGCGAGAAGCCGAAGCAATGAACACTCTCGACGAGATTACGAAGCATCTGAAGCTCCAGTTGCAGAAGGCGGTAGAGAACACGCAGCGGGAACTGGCGACCATTCGCAGCGGCAAGGCGACCACGAGCTTGCTGGACACGGTGCGCGTCGAGTCGTACGGCCAACAGATGCCACTCAATCAGGTGGCATCGGTCAGTACCCCGGAGCCGCGGCTCCTCACGGTGCAACCCTGGGATAAGTCGCTCATGGGAGCGGTTGAAAAGGCGATTCGCGCCTCCGATCTCGGACTCAACCCCGCAAACGACGGCGAGATCATCCGTGTGCCGCTGCCGCCGCTGACAGAAGAGCGGCGCAAGGAACTCGTCAAAGTAGTCCGGAAGCTGGCCGAAGAGGGCAAGATCGCCATACGCCACGGGCGAACCGAGGCGATGGCCGCGGTGAAGAAAGTCGAACACGTCTCTGAGGACGATAAGCACCGTTCGGACGGCCAAATCCAAAAGCTGCATGATCAGGCCGTGCAACAAATCAATTCTATCGTCGAGGCGAAAGAAAAAGAAATCATGGAGGTGTAGCGTCGCGCTGATGCCCCTCATGATCCGTCCTAGGCACGCGAGATCCACACGTCGTCGGATACGTGCGTTGAATTCCTCGTTCGTGAATCCCGCGTCTCCCGTTCCCTGCACGCGCCGGCTCTTGAACGTCTGACGGTGTCCGCGAACCTCGTCCGCCGGGCGATCGTCGTCGCGATCGCGCTCCCTATAGCGTTTGGGATCGTGTACGTGGGCGGGTGGCTTCTCGCCGGCGCCCTCTCGATATTCGCGATGATCGGCACGTTGGAAGTGTACCGTCTGGCCGAACGCACCAATGTTCGCGCCCTGAAGGTCTCCGGTGCGGGATTGGCGGCATTCTTCCCGCTCGCGGGATACGCGGTGGCCGCCGCCCCTCCGTTGATTGGCTTGGCGTGGGTCCCGCTGGCTGTGGCGGTGGCGTTCCTCGCGGTGCTCGGCCACGCCGTCACGGTCTGTCGCCCGGCCGATAAACCCCTCGCTGCGGTTGGCGTGACCGTGTTTGGCGCCGTCTACGCCGGGGGCTTGCCGGCGTTCCTCATTCTCCTCCGCCACCCAATAGCGGTTCCGCTCGGCCCGGCGGCCGCGACGGCGCTCGTGTTCCTCCCGCTCGTGCTGATCTGGGTGTGCGATTCGCTGGCAATGGCAGGGGGCACGACCATTGGCGGTCCCAAGCTCGCACCGACACTCAGCCCCAACAAGACGTGGGCTGGCGCCATCTCGGGCACAGTGGGCGCCATGGCCGTTGCACCGCTGTACGGGTGGCTCGTGCTGGATCGGGTCGGCGTATCCATGCTGCTGTGGCAGGTGGTGGTTTTCGGCCTGTGCGTCTCGGTGCTCGGTCAAGTGGGCGACCTCGCCGAGTCCTTGCTGAAGCGTGAGGCGGGCGTCAAGGATTCCGGTGGTTTTTTCCCGGGCCACGGAGGTGTCCTCGATCGGTTTGATTCACTGTACTGGGGCATTCCCGTCGCCGCGGTACTCTCGAAGGCGTTTGGCACGATATGAGCACGGGGATCGCGATTCTCGGATCCACAGGGTCCGTCGGTACGAGCACGGTGCGGGTGCTCGAGCGGCAACCGGACCGTTTCCACGTGGTCGCGCTGACGGCGCACGGGTCGGAAACCTTGCTCCGCCAGCAGGCAGCCGCACTCGACGCCCAGTACGTAGGGCTGGTGAACGGCCGTGCGGCTCCCGGCCGGGCGGACGGGTCACCGGTACACGGGTGCGGCGTCGACTGCTTGATCGAAGCCGCAACCCATCCCGACGTCGAGATCGTCGTCAACGCCATTGTGGGCGCGGCGGGACTCCAAGCCACCCTGGCCGCGCTCGCTGCCGGAAAGCGCGTGGCGCTGGCCAACAAAGAGACCCTCGTGATGGCCGGCGACCTCGTACTCGAAGCGGCACGGCGCGGGGGTGGGGAGGTCGTCCCGGTGGACTCGGAACACAGCGCCGTGCTGCAGTGCATCGGCAACTGCTCCCACGTGAGCCTGCGACGCCTGGTGCTCACGGCCTCCGGCGGTCCGTTTCGGGAATGGCCGCTCGAGCGCGTGCAAGTCGCCACTGCGGCTGATGCGCTCAACCATCCGACGTGGGACATGGGTCCGAAGATCACGATTGACAGCGCGACACTCGCCAACAAGGCGCTCGAGGTGATTGAAGCGCACTATCTGTTTGGTCTGGGGTACGACGACATCGATGTCGTCGTACACCCGCAATCGATCGTTCACGCGCTCACCGAGTTCGTCGATGGATCGGTATTGGCGCAGGTGGGATTCCCCACCATGGAGCTACCCATCCTGTATGCGTTGACCCATCCGGAGCGGCTTCCGGACACGGGGTTGCCGTCGTTCGATCCGGTCGCCGCGAGTCCACTGACGTTCGAACCGCTGAGGGAGGCCGATTTTCCGGCGTTCAATTTGGGCGTTGAGGCCGGACGAGCGATGGGAACGGCCCCCGCCGCGTTCAATGCCGCCAATGAAACGGCTGTCCAACTGTTTCTGGATGGCCTGATTCCGTTCGGCCGCATTCCCGAAGTCATTGACCGGGTGCTGCAGGATCACGTCGTACAGCCCGCAAGCGATCTCGAGACCATTCTCGCGTGTGATCGGTGGGCTCGGGCTCACGGGAGACTCGTATGCTCTTGACCGTCGGAGCCGCAATCCTCGTGCTGGGCGTGCTCATCTTCGTGCACGAACTCGGTCATTTTCTCGTCGCGAAGGCCGTCGGGATCGCCGTTCCACGTTTCTCAATTGGTTTCGGACCGTCCACGCCGCTGCGGTTCCGTCGAGGCGAAACCGAATACGTGGTCGCATGGTTCCCGCTCGGAGGGTACGTGAAGATGGCCTCCGAGGAGGAGCAGAAGGCCATGGAGCCCGTGGAGGGCGGGGAACCCCAGGAAGAATTTCCCCCAGACCGTCTCTTTGAACACAAATCGTTGGGCGCGCGCATGCTGGTGATCTCAGCCGGCGTGATCATGAATGCGCTATTCGCGTGGGCGGCGTATGCGGCGATTGCCGTCAGCTTCGGCAAGGTTGAAGATCCCACAACATCCATTGGGCGGGTCGACACGACCGCCTTGCCGGCTGTGGCGCGTCCCCTGGCCGATCTTCCGGCCGGGACACAGATCGTCCGCATCAACGGCGATACGGTGGCGTCGCGGGAGGAGATCTATCGGGCGGTAATCGATCCGACGAATTCGCGCCTCCGCATGGACTTTGCCGGGGGGATCGACCCGATCATTCTCCCGATTCCGGGGACAGATACCCGCACACGGATTGCGGTGTTCGAGGCGCTGGAGCCCAATTGGGAGCCGCGCGTGCACTTGATTGATCCCGGTCGGCCGGCGGATGAGGCCGGTCTCGAAGTAGGGGACCTCGTGGTCCGGGCCGGGGCCGATTCCGTGGTGCTGTGGCAAGATCTCGTGCGAACGGTCGAAGCCTCGGCGGGCGACACGCTCGTGCTAGGGGTCGTGCGGAGTGGCCGGGATATCGAGCTTGCCGTCGTCCCCGAGCTACAACCGGTCCGCGGGCCGGACGGCGAGGTTCGCGAGGTGGGGCGGATCGGAATCGGGCGCCAAATCGACCCCCTCCGGACGAAGTTTGGCCCGGTGGAGGCGATGGTGGAGGGCGGACGACGAACCTGGCATGACACGCGGCTGGTGGGATTCACGCTCAAAGGGATCCTGTTTGGTCAGATATCGGCGCGGGACTTGGGCGGGCCAATACTGATCGGACAGGTATCCGGCCGGGCGGCCCGAGCCGGCGGTGAAGCGCTGCTGACGTTCATGGCGTTCCTGTCGGTGAACCTGGCGATCCTGAATCTGCTGCCCATCCCGGTACTCGACGGAGGGCACTTGGTCTTCTTGTTGATCGAGGGTGTCCGTGGGAAGCCGCTGTCGCTCGACGTGCGACTGCGTCTGACCCAGGTGGGCCTCTTCGTCTTGTTGGGGATCATGGTCCTGGTGCTCACGAACGATCTGTGGCGGGTGTTCTCTTGAGGACGGGGTCCGCCGGTGCGCGGCGAGCGTCCGGGACGCCGCCGCATAGGGTTTACAGCCTGGTGGCGGTCAGCTAAAATATTGTGTTGAGCTAGATTGAGACGATTTCGTGGAGTCACGACGCTGAGGCTGAAAAACCGATGAGTATCGAGAAGGAGCCGGTGGTCCGGAAGCATCAGAGACACCCGACCGACACCGGTTCCCCGGGTGTGCAGATTGCCATCCTCACTGAGCGCATCAACGCACTCACCGACCATTTCCGACAGCACAAGAAGGACCACCACGGGCGGCGCGGTCTGCTCTTGATGGTGAGCAAGCGGCGTCGGTTACTGGACTATCTCCGGCGCAGCGACCTGGAAGCCTACCGTCAGCTCATCGCCGAGCTTGGGCTCCGTTACTAGGCCGCCACGATGACTCCGTTGGCGTGAGGCGTCCGGGAAGAGCACCCCGGGCGCCTCTCCGTATTTTTGGTTGCTCGAATAAGGAACATCATGACTGAGATTCTCGAACGTACTTTTGCCGGTCGCCAGCTCCGCCTCGAGACGGGGCGTTTGGCGAAACAGGCCTCCGGGAGCGCCGTTGTCCAACATGGCGAGACGATGGTGTTGGCTGCCGTGACCGCTGCCGACAAGGAATCCCATCTCCCGTTTTTCCCCCTCACCGTTGAGTATCGGGAAAAGACGTACGCCGCCGGCAAGATTCCGGGTGGTTTTTTCAAGCGTGAGGGCCGTCCCGCCGAGCGGGAGATTCTCGCGGCCCGATTGATCGACCGATCGATCCGGCCCCTGTTTCCCGACGGTTTCCGCAACGAGGTTCAGGTTTTTGTGTACGTCCTGTCCGCCGATCAGGAGAACGATGCGGATGTGATCGGTCTGACGGCGTCATCCCTGGCGCTCGCCCTGTCACCGGTGCCGTGGAACGGTCCGGTTGCCGGTGTGCGGGTAGGGCGGATTGGTGGCGAGTGGGTGGCAAACCCCACGTTTCAACAGCTGGAAGAGAGCGACCTGGATTTCGTCGTGGCGGGCCGGTCGGACTCCGTCATGATGGTGGAGGGCGCCGCCCTGGAAATCTCGGAGTCGGACGTCGCAGACGCGCTGGAGTTTGCGCAAGGCGGGATTGCCGAGCTGATCGGCATGCAGCAGGAAATCGTGACGGCGGTTGGCAAACCCAAGATGGAGTGGGTAAAGCCCGACCCGCCGCATGAGGTGGTGCAGCTGGTGCGGGAACGTGGCGAGTCGACGATCGGCAGCGCCCTGAACCGGCCGGACAAGGCGGAGCGGGCTGCCGCGCTGCGGGCGGCGAAGGCGGACGTCGTCGAGCAGCTGAGCGAGCAGTTCCCCGAAGACCTGTCGGACGTGTCACGTGAGCTGAACGACATCGAATACCGATTGATGCGTCAACAGGTTCTCGAGCGCGGCGAACGGGTTGACGGGCGCGACCTCGACACCGTCCGCGCCATTACTTCCGAAGTGGGTGTGATTCCGCGTTCGCATGGGTCCGCGCTGTTTACGCGCGGACAGACCCAGGCGCTCGTGAATACGACGTTGGGTACGGTGCGCGACGAACAGCGTATCGACAACATCCATGTCTCGGAAGAAACGACGAAGAGTTTCATGCTGCACTACAACTTCCCGCCGTTTTCGGTTGGCGAAGTCCGGATGATTCGCGGCGTGTCGCGGCGGGAGATCGGCCACGGCAATCTCGCCGAGCGGGCGCTCCAGGGCTTGCTGCCGCCGTACGAGGACTTCCCCTACACCATTCGGATCGTTTCGGAGATTCTCGAATCCAACGGCTCATCCTCGATGGCCAGCGTGTGCGGCGGATCGCTGGCGCTGATGGACGCCGGCGTTCCTATCAAGGGCGCATGTGCCGGCGTGGCCATGGGGCTGGTGAAGGAAGGCGATCGGGTTGCGGTTCTCACCGACATCCTGGGCGCCGAGGATCACCTGGGTGACATGGATTTCAAAGTGGCTGGGACACGCGACGGCGTCACGTCGGTGCAGATGGACATCAAGATCGAAGGGCTCTCGATTGCCATTTTGCGAGAGGCGCTGGACAAGGCCAAGACCGCGCGGCTCCACATTCTCGACGAGATGGCGAAGACCCTCGACAAGGGGCGCAGCTCCCTGTCCAGGTATGCGCCTCGTATCCTCACGCTGAGCATCAAGCCCGATCGCATTGGCGATATCATCGGTCCAAAAGGAAAGATCATTCGCGGTATCCAGGAAGAGACGGGTGCCGAGATCAACATCGACGACAACGGGGTGGTCACCATCTCCTCGATTGACGGTTTGGGCGGGGAGCGGGCCCGGCAAATGATTGAGGCAATCGTCGAAGAGCCGGAGATCGGCAAGGTGTACGAGGGCACCGTGAAGAGTACGACGGCGTTCGGAGCATTCGTCGAGATCATTCCAGGCGTCGAGGGCCTTCTCCACATTTCAGAGTTGCAGCACGCTCGGACCGAGCGAACCGAAGACGTGGTGAAGAAAGGCGACCTGGTGCGGGTGAAACTCCTCGAGATCGATGGGCGCGGGAAGATGCGGTTGTCCCGCAAGGCGCTGCTGGAAGAGCCCGTGAAGGCCGAACAGCCCAAGTAACCGACGCGATGGCGACGGTAAAGCTCGACGACCGGCTCTACCGGACCGATGCACCAAACGGGCTGATCGTTCTCTCTGAGAACCTCCCGGAAGTCCGCTCGGTCGCCGTGGGCATGTGGATCAAATCCGCATCCGCTCACGAGGCGCGGCGCATCATGGGGGTGTCCCATCTGCTCGAGCATATGGTCTTCAAGGGCACCGAGCGGCGGAGTGCCCGTGACATCGCGCTCGAACTCGAGGCACGCGGGGGGTCGCTCGATGCGTACACCGCGCGCGATCACACGTCGTATCAGGCACGAGTGCTGGACGAAGACCTGCCGCGAGCGCTCGATGTCCTGACGGATTTGGTGCGCAATCCGCGGCTGCGGGAGAGCGATCTCGAGCTCGAACGCAAAGTCGTGTTAGAAGAGATCAGCTCGGTCGAAGACACGCCGGACGATTTGGTCTTCGAGCTTCACGCGCAGACGATGTGGCCCGAGCATCCGTACGGGTTCTCGATCCTTGGCACGCCGGAGACGGTAACGCGGTTGCAGACCGACGACCTCCGCGAACTGCACGGGCGCACCTATCATCCGCGTCACGTAGTGATTGCCGCCGCCGGGAACGTGAATCACGATCTCCTCGTGAAACTGTTGGCCAAGTGTGGATGGTTCACGTTCGATCCCGGACCCGACGTCCGTGACATCGCGGCGGTGCCGGCCGCCGTCCGGATCAAACGCCGGGTCCCGCGCGACACGGCGCAAACGCACATCGTGATCGGGGTCGAGACGGTCCCGTACGCCGACAAACGGCGGTACCCCCTGATGCTGCTCAACACGGTGTTGGGGTCGGGAATGTCGAGCCGGCTGTTTCAGCGGGTGCGGGAGGAGCTGGGCCTGGCGTACTCGGTGTACAGCTATCAATCGTTCAACCGCGCGACGGGGGTAGGCGGCGTGTACGTCGGGACGCATCCCTCCAAGGCGGAGCTGGCGGTGACGGCGATCGAGAACGAGCTTAGTGACCTGGCCAGCTCCGGATTGAACGGCGATTCGCTCCCGGAAGCCAAGCAGCAGCTCAAGGGCCA